>CACYDD010000345.1 GCA_902773065.1 uncultured Ruminococcus sp.
ACTTTACATAATAGAAAACGGCTGCAAATGGAGGGCATTGCCAAAAAAATATGGAAAGTGGCACACTATATACATGAGATTTAACAGAAATATTTCAAGGGAATTTACAAAATAAATCAGCTATTTTTTGAAACCGAAACAGATAATCTCGGCAGACCGTTACAGTCTGAACAATAGTTATGAAATTTGTTTGAATGTATTCATAACTTCCGAAAAAGAATTTTATCTCCATTTAAAAATCAAGCATAATTGTCATATCTTAAAAAATCACCGCAAAACTATCATATTATCAATAGTTTTGCGGTTATAACCTAATAGACTTCTATGTACAATTTATTTTGCCGGCTTCGTGTTCAATTTTTGTTGATTTTACGCATTAAAAATGATAATATAGTATTAGATTTTTGTTTTGAACTATTCAAAAAAATGGCAATAGGAGAAAACATCAATGTCTGATTTGTACATAAGGCCTGCAAGGGCACATTTAAAATTAAAACAGGCTTATCAACGCACAAGACCAGTATATATATGTGGGGTATCAGGTTTCGGCAAAACAAGTCTTGTTCGTAATTTTCTGATCAAAAAAAAATATCATTACTTATCATGTCAAAATGATGAATGGGATATTTCGGAACTGCTTTTAGCCAAAGACAGCAATAGTCTTGTAACGGTCGTGATCGATGATATGCAAAATCTCGTCAATCCCCAATGTCAGGCGGATGTGATACAACTGCTTAATAAGGAAAATATCTGGCCTGTGCTTATCTGCCGCAGCAAACTGCCCTCATGGCTGATGGAATGTTATTTTAAACGCTCTTTTACCATTATAGATGAAAATGATCTTGGACTTGAACCAAAGGAAATAAATATGCTGTTTGAGGAAGCAGAACTGAATATACCCGATGAAAAGTGGAACGATATATATCTTCACACACGGGGAAACCCGTTTGTACTTCGATGTGCTAAAGACAGTATATCAAAAGATGATAATATCGATATGATCATAGAGCGTGCGGGCAATATATATACAAAACATATTATAGAAAATGTTCTTCCGTATTTTGACAGTGATGTATTGGATTTTCTTGTCAAGGTGAGCATTGCAGACACGTTTGATGTTCCGATGGCAAATATGATAACAGGACGCAGTGATGCAGAAAAGATGATCAGCCGATGCGAGGAAACAGGAAATTTTATCATAGCTGACAACAATATTTTCCATATCAGATCAGAAGGGTTAGTCATACTGAATGAATACAAGAAAAAAGAATATGATCTCAAACTGCTTACCGACTGCTACTATAATGCAGGGATCTATTACAGCATCAATGGACATGACGAAAAGGCAATAGAGATGTTCAGCAAGAGCGGCAATACTGACAAAGTAAAAGAAATACTGGTAAGAAATTCAGCCAAAAATCCCGGTACAGGATATTATTACGAGATGCGTACCTACTACGCAGCACTTGACCCGATAGACATCGAGAACGACGTTGGCCTGATGGCAGGTATGTCGATGCTTTATTCCCTGATGATGGATGCCAAAAAGAGTGAATATTGGTACAACCGCCTGAACGAAAAAAAACAGGAATACCGTGGTGCAAAACGCAGAGAGGCAACCATTAAATTGGCATATCTTGATATTACTCTTCCGCACCGCGGTTCGAACAACATACTTAATATAATATACAACTCTGCAAAAATGAGTCTGAAAGCAGGAGGAAAATTTCCCAAGATGTCTCTGACAAGTAATATGCCGTCAGTAATGAACGGCGGAAAGGATTTTTGCAGCTGGAGCAAACAAGATGACTACATTGCGGGAAAATTCGGAAGTGTGATTGCCGGTTTTCTCGGAGATTACGGAAAATGTATCGTCAATGAGGCACTCGCTGAAAGCTATTTTGAAAAAGCCAAAAATCCCTCAATTATTCTGCAGCGGCTTTCACATATCATCATAGATGCCAAAACAGATGACCTTGCAGACATGGAATTTGCTGTTCAAGCAATAAAATCGAGATTGTATCTGTCCTGCCATGACTATAAAAGTGCGGTCAGCTGCATAAGTGGTTTTGAAAAAAAAGCGGAGGAGCAGTCTCTTAACAAGATTCTCGAAAATGTACAAGCTTTCAGATGCCGATTGGCTATGTACGCAGGAGATAATGACAGAATTGACCGCTGGCTGGAATCTGCACCTGATGAAGATAATAACTTTTTTATTATGGATCGCTACAAGTATATGATCAAGATCCGCTGTTATATCTTAAAGAAAAAATACATTTGCGCCTATTCTCTTATTGAAAAAATGAAATATTATGCCGAAAACTATGACAGAAAATATATTTCTATGGAACTGGGCATACTTTCTTCTATTTTGAATTATCGCAGCAGCGTTTCATGGAAGAAAGAGTTTTCCGAAACACTTTTGGAAATCAGCAGCTATGATTTTGTTCGTATCATTTCGGAAGAAGGTGCAGCAGTCCTGCCGCTTTTGAAAGCATATTACAAAGATGATTGTTCCAAAGGCGGCTCTCCCTATGCCGAATGGCTCTCGAGAGTACTTACCGAAACAGAGAAAATGGCGGCATCATACCCTTTGTATCTGAAAGAGCAAAAGAATAACATACCAATCATCAGCGGCAAAGCAAAAAGTATTCTTTACCTTCAGTCACAGGGATATTCGCTGTCGAAAATTGCACAGGAGCTTGATATGAAAGAATCAACTGTCAAATATCATATAAAAGAAAATTATCGCAAACTGGATGTAAAAAATAAAATCGATGCTGTACTCACTGCCAAGCATCTGGGAATTATCTGATCATTGTTCACTTATGCAGAATCAACTAAAAAAGCATTACCTACAGTTCAGACTGTAGGTAATGCTTTTTTAAGTAAGTGCTATGTGGGGGATTATTATTTTTCAATGACCCATGGTGTACCGTCTTTTTTCGTAAATTTTCCTGTTGCAACCATGATAAGATCATAGATCCAGCCTATACCAAAACATCCTAAGGTTAAAAGCCAGATGATACCTGTACCGGTCTTACCTGCCATGAATCTGTGAACACCCAGTTCACCAAGGAAAAAAGTGATAAGAATTGCTGTTGTCTTGTCCATAAAATATCTCCTCTATAATAATTTTTAGCCGACCGCAAATTGAGGTACTGTTGCTTTCGCAATAGTCTCCGCTTTCGGGAAACTGTTTGACAGTTAGAAAGCCTTAAGGAAACCTCTGAATTATTTTACGATAAGCTAATTGTTTATTTGAAACAGCATTAGCTGTTCCTGGAAATTTTAACTTCCGAAAAAGCTTGAAAAGCTGAACCCTATAGGCATCGGAATAGTACACATATACACTGTAGCGATAATAAAAGTAATAATTGAAATAATAACGATAGCGTATTTAAACCCGGGTTTTACAAATGAACTCGAAATACCCAAAAGAAACAGCGTAATACTGTATAAAACCGTGACAAGTCCGAATGCATCTCCGTGAGCATTATCTGACTGCCCCTGTTCCAGAACTTTCTGTGATTTTTCCAAAAGTTCATTAGCATTGGTAAAATAGCTTGTGACATACTCTTCATCAAAGGGCGAAGTAGTGCTTTTTGTGTTTTCCATCCATTTCAAAATAGTTGATTGGGGATCATTGATTTCTTGTTCGGTCTGCACCATTTTCCAGCCCAGTTTTTCTGCCATGGATTCAGAAAGATTATCATTAAGCTTATAGAAAAGTACGTAGCAGTTTTTTTCTAAGGCATCAGTATCATTTTTATCTTGTGCAAAAAAAATATCAAATTGCAGATCACTGATGTCGTTCCACAGCATCTGATCATTGTTCAGTTGTTGTATAGCTGCATTATATTCGGAATTTCCCTCAGAAGCAAGATTGTTACTCATAGCATAATTTGTAGCTTGATTGCCGCCGTGCAAGGAACCGATCCATGAAGCCCATGCTGTACATAATGCAGTAACACCAAGCATAACAACAATTATGACTTCAACGACACCGGATAAGGAAACCTTCTTGTCTTTTACTTTATCCATTATTTTCCTCCTTTTGGGTATATCTTCTTGACACATTCTAAAGATAATATACCTGACAAAAATGTAGATAAAAATACATCAGCTCGTATATTATATAGTATGTTTATGGTGCTGTCACTACCCGAAAAGGTAGTTTGAGTACTTTTTTTGACATATTTCAAAAGCGTTTCCTTAATTAGTGTCTGCTCAATAATCAAGCAATTTTAAAGCGTTCATCATTCCAAAGTCCTATCAAGAACATTGGATAAAAAAGCACGCGCAATGAATCTTTTGCCAAACGGCTGAGATTCATAGCAAGGATGGAAAGTGCAATGGATGACCATTCATTACTGCCGCATAAGGTGATAACATGAGCATAGGAATGAAACGAGGAACGGTGTATCTTGAACCGCATCAGGCAGAGTGGGAAAGAGCCGCCGAAGAAACGATACGCACACTCAAAAGCATACTCAGCAGCGTAGCAATAGATATTCTGCATATTGGCA
>CACYDD010000346.1 GCA_902773065.1 uncultured Ruminococcus sp.
CGGCTGTTGACACAGCTCTCTGACAATATAAGCCGTGAGTGCAGGCTTTTTACTTTCAAAATCGCTCGGTATCACACCATAGTTTCCGATCAGCGGAAATGTCTGGCAGACGATCTGACCGAAATAACTCGGGTCGGTAAGTGTTTCAAGATAGCCTGTCATCGCTGTTGTAAAAACCAGCTCACCCACTACCTCCTTTTCTGCACCAAACGCAGTACCCTCATAAACATCTCCGTTTTCCAACAAAAGATACACTTTCTTCTCCATTTTTTTACCAAACCCTTTCTTATAATGCATAATGCATAATGCATAATGCATAATTATTTGCTATTATAAGTTTCTGATAAACTCAGTTGTTTATGCTGTTCGAAATTCTATCAAGAAGTATTTTAACAGATATCAAAATTCTTATATGGAAATGAATTTCAAATCCACAAATATCCGGAAAACCTGACAAACTTTTCCTTTTCGCTGCCAACTGCCTTTTGCCACTCATTATGCATTGATTTCAGCCGTCATAGGTACTGAGGAGATTTTCGGCGACTTCGATTTTTGTCAGGCGCATATCCATTGCTTGTTTTTCAAGATATTTATGAGCCTGCGGTTCTGTCATGGATAAATATTTCATCAGGATATATTTCGCTCTGTTGATGATCCTGATATCATCGATCTTCTTCTGAAGCTTGACATTCTCTTTTCTGACACCGTTCATACGGTTCTGTGCTGCTTCGATGAACCTCAGTGCTTTTGAAAACAACTGCCGGCTCAGCGGCTTTGAAATCACAAATGCACCGTACTGTGAAGTCTTGCTTTCCGCAACTGCTTCCAGCTCGGCTTTCACAACAAGCATGATCCCCGATGAAGTATTCTTTAAAAGATCAAGTGTCAGCAGATCCCCGAATTCATCCGACAGCGGTGCATTGATAATGATCGTTTCAAAATTTCTTTCCGAGCAAAGCCTTCTCGCTTCCGCTCCGCTTTTTGCGGAGGTAATACCGGTGCAGCGTTCGGCTTTAAGTAACTGCGTCAGTGACGAAACAGCCTGTTCCTTTGACGCTACGATAAGTACACTGTCCAAATACCAAACACCCTTCTCTTTATTTTACAAAATTTTCGCTATTTATTCAAGAGCTTTCAGAATTTAAATCATCTGAAAATATTTTTCTTCCTGCTCTTGTCTGTATTCAGCACTTTGAAGGGATTTTTTGATTTCCTCGGTTTTGATGGCAAGATAATTTCTGTAAACCAGATCAGGCAGCGATTTTTTGACAAACTCACTGTTTTTAGCCAGTTCGATCGCTTCGGCAAGCGACTGCGGCAGCATTTCACCGTTTTCTGTCCGTCCCTGCTCATTGGGTTCTTTCAGCTCCAGACCGTCCTCGATTCCTTCCAGTCCTGCATAAACCAGAAGGGCAAATCCGATATACGGATTGCATACAGGGTCGGGCGAACGGAAATCCACCCTTGCTCTTTTATTATTCGGCAGCAGCAGCCGAACGAGCGTTTTGGGATTGCTGTAAGACCAGTCAATACCGCTTGGTGCTTCATATGCTCCAAATCTTGCATAGGAATTGGAAAGCGGATTGAAGAACACCGTCATTTCAGCTGCTCTTCTCAGGATACCTGCAATAAAGCTCTGTGCCATTTTGCTCATGCCGTTTCCCTTTTCAAAGAAAATATTTTCATTATACTGTGTCAGCACAAGGTTTATGTGCATACCGCTTCCGCTTTTATCGGAAATCGGTTTTGGCATAAAGGAAGCGTACAATCCGTTAGAAGCTGCCGCTGTTTTGACGATAGATTTGAAAGTATAATAATCATCTGCCGCTGTCAGCAAATCGGAATGTTTAAAATCGATCTCATTCTGACCCGGTCCGTTTTCATGGTGAGAAGAAAGCGGTTTGATCTCCATCTCTTCCAGTGTCAGACAGATCTGCCTTCTGACATTTTCTCCCTTATCCAGCGGTGCAACATCAAGATAGCCTGCATTGTCGTGCGGAATCCGTGTCGGGTTGCCGTCATCATCTGCTTTGAACAGATAGAATTCGCATGAAAGACCTGCGGTACAGCCGAATCCCATCGATTTGGTTTTCTCAACCGCGGTTTTCAGTACGGTTCTCACATCGCCCGAAAAAGGGCTTCCGTCCTGATGACGGATATCACACAAAAGTCTTACCACTGCCCCCTGCTGCGGCCGCCATGTCAGCACCTTGAGTGTATTCGGGTCGGGAAAAAGCAGAAGGTCACTGCTGGCCTCCCCATCGAAACCGCATATATTTGCAGAAGAAATATGTGCTCCGTTTTCAAAAGCCGATTTCAGCTCGCTTGCCATAATAGAAATATTTTTCTTGACCCCAAAGATATCAAAAAAGACAAGCCTTACGAACTTTACATCATTTCCCTCAACAAACTGTAAAACTTCTTTCACAGTATATTTCACATCAACGCCTCCTCAAACGGAACAGTATACCGTTTATATTCAATATATTATAATAGCAGATTTTTCGATTTTTGTCTACATATAAGTCGGAACAAAACAACGGAAATATTTTTTTATTAATTTAAGACAATATTCATTCAATATTTCTTCTATTTTTATGGATTTTAACAAAAACAAAAATATCTCCCATACCAGAAATCAGCATGGGAGTTTTGCTTGACAAAAAAAATATATAGTTGTATAATAAATAAAGGTACAAGGTGACTGCCGGTAAACGGTCAGCTCCCCTAATCTAAAAGTAATTTGAAGTAACCGTCGATTGTAGAGAGCCGGCGGTTACTTCTTTTTTATGTTAACAGACACAGCAATAATGTTTACAACCACGCTGATAACAGCTGCTGCTGAAATAGTTTGTAAAACCTCACTATATGATAACACCAGCTCACCCCCTTTCAGGGGCTTTATTAAGAAATACACCCCCTTATTACATAAATAATTCAGGAGCTATCCGCCTACCGCAGGGCAATCACCTTGCATATCAATTATATAATCATATAATACAAATATCAACAAATATTTTCAAAAAATATCTCCCATACCAGAAATCAGCATGGGAGTTTTGCTTGACA
>CACYDD010000347.1 GCA_902773065.1 uncultured Ruminococcus sp.
CATCAACTGCCTTCATAAAAGTTTCGCCGTCGATCTCAACAACGAGTTCATAGCGGTTTGTTTCAACCTTGTTTGATGATTTAAGTGACATTTTTATTTTCCTCCAGATCGGAGCTTTCGTGCTCCTTTATTTTTGCGGAATCATTTCCGCAGTCAGCTTTAAGGCGTCCAACGGTACCCCGTCCCGGGCGGCAAAGCCGCAATCAATAAAACTGACCAAGTTACATTATAATACAGTGAACTTTAATAGTCAAGAAAAAAATACAAATCAAACTGTATATGTACGATAAAATGTATTTTTTAGGAGTCAGGAGTCAGGATTTAGGATTCAGGTATCTACCCTGAGTTTTTTATGAAGACCACTTCATTCGCCTGTACTGCAAAACTCCACATTCCACTCTCCACACTCCACACTCATTTAAAGTACTGCAAGCGGCGTAAAGCCGAGGTGGTCGCAGGCAATCAGCTTGAAGCTGATACCGTCACGCTCACCGATAAATGCTCTTTTGGCGGCATTTCCTCCGTGAATATGACCGTAAAAGCATTTTTTGATGTTATATTCTCTGAGAACGTCCATCATTTCCGCACATTCAGTATTATTGTAGATCGGCGGATAATGCAGAAATACAATCGGCTCATACCCGTCCTTTACCGCAGGCCCGATTGACATTTTCAGCCTGCCCACTTCTCTGTTGAGTACTTTCATATCGGCATCTGTTTCGGCATCATAGAACCATCCTCTTGAACCGCAAAGTGCCAGACCATCGGCGACATAATAATTATTATGCATGATTGAAATACTGTCAAAGCCGCTGTCTTTCAGGTATCTGTCCATTTTGGATTTTGTTGTCCACCAGTAATCATGGTTGCCTTTGAGCAGAATTTTCTTTCCGTTGAGCCTGTTGATAAAATCAAAATCGTTATAGGATTCTTTCAGATCCATTGCCCATGAAATATCGCCTGCTATTACGACTGTATCTTCCTCAGTGACAAGCCGCTGCCAGTTTTTTTCGATTCTTTCGGTGTAATTTGTCCAGCCGGGGAATACATCCATCGGCTTATCTGTACCGAAAGACAAATGCAGATCGGCTATTGTATATACTGCCATATCAGTTTATTGACAAACCGCTGAGCACTGTCTGCGGCATTTCGTCAACCTCACAAGCAAAATCAAATCTTTCCTCTGCATCTTTCAGAGCGGCAAGCGGTGCAGGAACTTTTGTTTTTGTTTTTGCGGAAAGCTCATCAACCATTGCAAATTCATCCTCGGGAAGTGCTTCATCTGTAATGGAAGTCAGAACGGATTTTGCAAATTTATACGGACTTGCGGTAGAAGCGATCACTGTCGGAGTCTTGTCGCCTGTTTCCTCGACATACTGATTATATACGTTAACAGCAACGGCAGTATGTGTATCAGCAAGATAATTTTCCTTTTCGTAAAGACTGCCAATCGTTTTCTTGGTGTTTTCATCATCGCAGAAACCGCCCCAGAAATACTTGTCGAGCTTTGCTTTGATATCCTCGTCAACGGTATAGACCCCATTTTCGGTGAGAGCTTTCATCAGCTCAGCTACCTTTTCTGCATTGCCGTCTGTCAGATGATACAGCAGTCTTTCCAGGTTGCTGGACACAAGAATATCCATTGACGGAGAAATTGTGGTATAGAACTGTCTTTTCTTATCATAAATACCTGTTCTGATAAAATCAGTCAGGACATTGTTGGAATTGGAAGCACAGATAAATTTATTGATCGGAAGTCCCATATTCATTGCATAGAAAGAAGCAAGAATATTACCAAAGTTACCTGTCGGAACAGCAACATTGATCTTATCACCGAGCTTGATTTTTCCTTCGTTTACCATATCGCTGTAAGCAGAGAAATAGTAAACGATCTGCGGAAGGAGTCTGCCCCAGTTAATAGAGTTTGCACTGGAGAACAGCATATTGTTTTCAGCCAGTTTGTTTTTGATTTCTGCGTTAGTGAATATCTTCTTCACGCCTGTCTGTGCATCGTCAAAATTGCCCTTGATCGCAACAACATTGACATTTTCGCCCTTCTGGGTTGCCATCTGTCTTTTCTGCATGGGAGAAACACCGTCAACGGGATAGAATACGATAATTTTTGTGCCGTTAACGTCCTTGAATCCTTCCAGTGCAGCCTTGCCTGTGTCACCGCTTGTTGCAACAAGAATGACAGCTTCTTTTCCGTTATAAGTCTTTTTCACAGACTTTGTCAGAAGGTGCGGCAGAATCTGGAGTGCCATATCCTTAAATGCGGATGTCGGACCATGCCAGAGTTCCAGAAGGGAAATTTTCTTGTCGCCGCATTCTATATAGGAAATCGGTGCAGGATTGTCCGAACCGAATTTTTCGGCAGTATAGGCTGCCTCTACGCTTTCGGCAATTTCTTCGGCAGTGAAATCCGAAAGAAAATCGCCCATGATTTTCTTTGCTCTTCCCCTGTAATCTGTTTCAGCCAGAGCCTTGATATCGTCAAGTGTGTACTTCGGAAGCTCCTGAGGAACGAAAAGACCTCCTTCTTCTGAAATACCCTGTGCAATAGCCTGTGAAGCTGTTACAACTGCGTTTTTGTTTCTTGTGCTGTTGTAATTCATTGTTTTGCCCTCTTTCTTTGATTTTACATTTTTGGTTTATATTTTATTCGGTTTTACTACAGATTTTCTGTAAAGAACCTGTAGGCATTGCCGAAAAATATAGAATCTGAAATTTCCCTGCCGAAATGACTGATAAACATTTCATACAGCTTCGGCATGGATTCAATACCGGTCATATCCGGCGGTATCTCCGCACCGTCAAAATCTCCGCCCATGGCAATATTGTTTTTGCCGCCAAGAGAAAGAAAATATCCAGCGTGTTCTATTATATCATACATTTGTGCATTTGTCTTGTTTTTATTCAAGAATTCTGCGCAAAAATTCAATCCCGTAATGCCACCCCTGCGAATCAGTTCTTTAAACTGCTCCTCTGTCAGGTTTCTTTTGTGCGGTGTGACAGTTCTGATATTGGAATGGGAAGCAACAAACGACTTTGTGGTGATCTCCGCCACATCCCAGAAAAGCTTCTCGCCTGCATGAGAAATATCAATGATAATACCAACCTTTTCCATTTCTTTTACAGCGGCTTTTCCGAAATCCGTCAGCCCTTTGTCGTCTGCTTCACCGATACCGTCACCAATCTCATTTCTGCCGTTCCATGTCAGTGTCATCATGCGGACACCGATATCATAAAGGGTTTGTATTTTACAAATATCGCTGCCGAGAACGGCACCGCCCTCAACAGTAAGAATAATCCCCTTGCCCTTGCTTTCGTTCACCTTGCGGATGTCCTCCGCTGTTCTGCACCATGTGATATCGGTATTTTCAAGCTGCTCTTTCAGTTTGCCGACACAGCCCTCAAACAGCTGCCATGCCGCTTCTCCTCTGTATTCATCGGGAATCCATACCGCAAGACACTGAATATACGGCGAAATTTTTCCAACCTTATTGAACGAAATATGAAAGCTGTCATCAAACAGCGTACTCTCTTCGGTATAAGCACGATACAATGTATCGCAGTGCATATCAAACAAACGCATAATATTTTCCTCCGGTGGTTAATTAAAAGGCTGCATAGCCGTCCTCTTGAATGAAGGCATTTTCAATATGTTCTATGCTGACGATCACCTTTGTGTTTTTCTCATAAACAACTTCAATGACATCAAATCTCGGCTGTAACTCTGTCGGGCTACTGTCAAGATAAACTGCCGCTGTTTTCATCAGTTTTTTCTGTTTGCGTATGTCCACCCATGCACCCGGACGGTCGATCGCCGCTGTGCTTCGGGTCTTTACCTCCGCAAAAACAATATATTGTTTGTTCTGTGCGATTATGTCAATTTCACCGTAACGGGAATGATAATTTCTTCCGACAATTTCAAAGCCTTTTTTCACCAGAAAACTTTCTGCCGCCCTTTCGCCGAAATCACCTGTTTTCTGTGCCGCTGTTTTATTGCTCATTTTCTTTCTCCGCCAGTATTTTGCCAAGGAACGACATTCTGTGTATCTCACAGGGACCGTATTTTAGAATAGCTTCTCTGTGTGCTTTCGTGCCGTAGCCTTTGTGCTTTTCAAAACCGTATTCGGGATACTTTTCCGCAAGCTCCAGCATCAGTCTGTCCCTGCTTACCTTTGCCAGAATAGATGCCGCCGCTATGGATTCGCTTTTGGCATCTCCCTTAACAATAGGAACGGTAGGAATTTCCAGTTCCGGTGCTTTGTTACCGTCGATCATGGCAAAATCCGCCTTGACAGATAAACCCTCAACAGCTCTTTTCATTGCCAGCATATCCGCCTGCAAAATATTCAACTCTTCAATTTCCTCCACAGAAGCACTTGCCACACAATATGCCAGTGCCTTTTCTTTGATGATATCAAAAAGCTTTTCACGCTTTTTTTCCGTCAGCTTTTTGGAATCATTCACGTCCTCTATGATCAGGTCTTCAGGAAGAATGACTGCCGCGGCAAATACAGGACCTGCAAGCGGTCCTCTGCCTGCTTCATCCACACCGCAAATTGCCTTGAATCCCTGTGACCTGTATAACTGTTCAAACTCTAACATCGGGATGATCCTCCGCTTTGTCAATAGTAAGCTTTCCGAGGGTGGCATTTCTAAATTCGTCAAGTACGGTTGCCGCCGCCCTTTCTGTATTGATCTCTCCCCCTGCAATCAGCATACCTCTTTTTCTTCCTATCATTTCCAGTATCTCATACCCCTGCAATGGCTTGATCTGCTCCTTTTCAAGCTTGTATCTTGCACACAACGGGTCGGGATAATTATCCCTGAGATATTCTAAAAGCCTGCCGCTCAGCTGTTCCGTATCGAGTATATCATCCTTGACAGAACCAATGTAGGCGAGCTTTTCTCCGACAAGCGGATCGTCAAATTTCGGCCACAGAACACCCGGTGTGTCCAGCAGATCAAACCCCTTGCCGATGGTGAACCATTGATTACCTCTCGTCACGCCGGGTCTGTCCTCTACTTTTGCTCTGTTCTGCTTTGACATTCTGTTGATAAAGGACGATTTTCCGACATTCGGGATACCAACCACCATTACTTTGATGGTTCGTCCTGTCATGCCTTTAGCTTCCCATGATTTAATTTTATCCGAAAGAACATTTTTGACTGTCGGGATAAAAGCATTTAAGCCCTTGCCTGATTTACAGTCAAGAGCTATTGCCGAAATGTTCTTTTGTCGGAAAAGCGAAAGCCATTTTTTTGTCTGGAAAGGGTCAGCCATATCACATTTGTTCAGTACAACGATTCTCGGCTTGTTGTTGATAATACTTCTCAGATCGGGATTACAGCTTGAAAACGGTACTCTTGCATCAAGCAATACCGCAACCGCATCGATCAGTTTCAGCTGTGACTCTATTTTTCTTTTGGTTTTGGTCATATGACCCGGAAACCACTGTATTGACTTCAGTTCTTCCATATAACACCTCTTAATCGTATACACTGCCAAATTCTGAAAGCGGATAGATCCTGATCTCGGCTTTGCCTATGATATTGCTGACAGGAATCAGACCGATCTCTGTACTTCGGCTGTCAAGAGAGCCTTCACGATTATCACCCATGACAAACACATATCCCTCGGGAATTTTATCAGGAATATCGAGGGGATGTCTGAGTTTGATGGTCGTTCCCTTTATGTACGGTTCATTAAGAATCACGCCGTCAACGCTGACATCACCTGTATCATAGTTAATGGATAATGCCTGACCTTCCGTTGCAATGACTCTTTTAATGATCGGCTCATCATAGTTTTCACCGTGGCTTGCCACAATGATATCACCGTACTGCGGCGTATACATAAAGCTGGAGATAATCAGTCTGTCGCCGCTTGCGAGGGTATCTGTCATAGACGAACCGCTGACAGTCACCTGTCTGAATGCAAATGTCAGCAACAGCACTACTACGATCAGTGCCACCATAAAAGCGTTAGCCCATTCAAAGATAAACGCTGTGATATTGACAGATAATTCTTCCTCTTCTTCTTCGATCTCTTCCTGTTTCCTTTCGGGAACCGGCTTTTTCGGTTTTCTTTTTTCTTCTGTAGGATTTTTACTCTTATTTTCCGGCATATTGACACCCTTTCCCGATTATGTTTTCTGCAAAAGCTTTCCGGGATCATCACCGAAACAGCTCAGCGGAGCGATAATAAAATATATTTTGCCGTCTGTATCTTCTTCGGATATCATTTTATTGGAAGCACTTCCGTCATCATTCGGCACAGCCACAAGGATCAGTCCCTCATCAATTTCTATGCTGATTCCGCCTTGCGTGAACACTTCGCCGCCTGCGGCAAGCACCTTACAGACCTCACCATTTTTCAAAAGAATGACATCACCCTTTTCGGGAGTATTTTTTCTTTTGCTGACAACGACTTCTGTTTCACTGCCTTTCAGTCTGATATGTTCCATCTGTTTCACAGCAAAAAAAGCATGAAATAAACAGGTGAAAATCAGAACTGCTGCGATGATCACATATACAAAGCCAAGTGCACTTCTGAATGCAGCCAGACGATCAGACAAATCTATATAATTTTGCATGATGGAGTGATGCTTTTTAGCGTGTTTCATTTTGTGCCTTCCTCCACGGCAGGTAGCAAAAAAGGGACAAACCGTCCCTTTTTTATGGTAATTATTTGATTTGCTCTTTTACCTTGGCAGCCTTACCCACTCTGCCACGGAGATAATAAAGCTTGCTTCTGCGAACTTTACCGCTTCTTACAACCTTTACATCAACAACATTCGGGGAATTGATCGGGAAAACTCTCTCAACACCTACACCGTATGAAAGACGGCGAACCGTAAATGTTTCAGCGACACCGCTGCCTCTGCGAGCGATAACTGTACCCTCGAACATCTGGATTCTTTCTCTGTCGCCTTCGCGGATATTTACGCTTACACGTACCGTATCACCAATGTTGAATTCAGGTTTTTCAGCTTTAATAGAAGAAGCTGCGATTGATTTTAATGCGTCCATGTTATTTCCTCCTGTTATTATAGACATTCTTGCAGCCATTTGGTGCAGAGGACTGTCCGTTTCAAAGTACGGATTTTCATCCGAGCTATGAACCCCATCACAAGTGACGGTTTCAAAGACTTACCTATTATAACACATCTTCATCCGATTTTCAAGTATTATTTTAAATTTTTGACCTTTATTTAGCATTTTTAATGAATTCAAAATTCTGTACCATATAGATCACACCGGAAATGACTGTAAAGAGAACGGAGATCCAGATTGCGACTTCGCCGATGATGCTAAAAATATTCGTCAAAGCATCAATATTTTCAAGCTGTATCAGATTCATTCTGCCCAGTTCGAGTATATATTGCAGGAGCATTACAAGGAGTACTGCTGCGATCTGGCTGATCGTTTTTGCCTTTCCCCAGTTGTTGGCAGCGACTACCTTTCCTTTGGCAGAAGCTACCAGACGAATCGCCGTAACCATAAATTCCCTTGATACCACGATAGTTATGACAACCGCATTTGTCAAACCTAATTGTATAAAACAGGCAAGTGCTGCTAAAATCATAATTTTATCGGCAAGCGGGTCGGCAAATTTACCGAAATCAGTAATCATGTTGTATTTTCTTGCAATTTTTCCGTCCAGATGGTCGGTATAGGAGGCAATACCAAAAATCGCCAGTGCAATTAAATAGTGATGCGGTATTCCCGGCATCAGCAGAAAGAATATGTAAAACGGTACAAGAATAATTCTCATGACCGTTAATTTGTTCGGCAGGTTCATAACATTTCCTCTTTTTCTTTCATTATTCATTCCACCGTCTCTCCCATAAGGTCGCAGTCGAGGGAGTCGGTAACGGCGACACGAATGATATCACCGATTCTCGGCTTTTTGTCGCCGCTAATGAAGTAGACTTTTGCATCTACTTCGGGAGCATCGGCGGCACTTCTGCCGAAATAACATTCGGTTTGCCTGTCATAACCTTCACAGAGAACATTGATGGTTCTGCCGATATACCGGCGTGTATTTTCCGCCATAATGCGACTTTGCTGTTCCATGATGATCTCCTGACGGCGGCGTTTGATATCCTCATCAAGCTGTTCTTTCATTTTAGCGGCAGGCGTATCTTCTTCTATGGAGTAGGCAAAACAGCCCATTCTTTCAAAACGCATTTCCTCCACAAATTCGGAAAGCTCGATAAATTCTTCTTTTGTTTCCCCGGGGAAACCTGTCATAAGCGTTGTTCTTATGGTAATTCCCGGTATTTCCTTACGCAGACGGCTGACCAGATCGGTCAGGGATTTTCTGTCGCCTTTTCTGTTCATCAGCTTCAGGATTCTGCCGTTGCAGTGCTGCATCGGAATATCAATGTATTTGAGAATTTTAGGCTCTGTTGCCATTACTTCAATCAGTTCATCCGTAATTCTTTCGGGATAGCAATAAAGCACTCTTATGTATTGCAGCTTTTCGATCGCACACAATTTTCTTAAAAGCTCCGGCAGCAGAGATTTTCCGCCGAAGTCTTCGCCATAGCGTGAGGTATCCTGTGCAATGATAATGAATTCCTTTACGCCCTTTTCACTCAGCTCTTCTGCCTCTCTGAGAATATCTTCCATCGGTCTGCTGCGGAATTTACCTCTGATCAGCGGTATGGCACAATAGGTGCAGTGATTGTCGCAGCCCTCGGCAATTTTGAGGTAGGAATAATAAAACGGTGTGGAACGCACTCTGCCGCCGCAAAGCGGAAGTTCGGTTTTTTCGGGAAACAGCTCTGTTTTCTGTTTTTCCAGCGTTTTGCTGATAACTTCGGCAATGTTTTTATTGCCGCCGATTCCGACAACAGCATCCACTTCATACAGTTCTTTCATTACCTCACCCTTGTACCGTTCTGCCAGACAACCCGTTACAATAATAGCTTTAATGATTCCTCTTTTTTTCAGCCGTGCAAGCTCCAGTATTTCATCAATACTTTCTTTCTTAGCGTCCTCTATAAAACCACAGGTATTAACGATTGCTACATCGCTGTGTTCTACATTCTGTACCAGTTCAAAACCTGCTTCACGCAGATTATACAGTATCATTTCTCCGTCAACTCTGTTCTTTGAACAACCCAGGCTGACCATTCCGACCTTTACAGCCATTTATCATATTCATCCTTTCGCTGACAAAATTTCATTCTGTAAACTCCGCCATTGCTTCTTTGATATCGTACCAACTGTAGCCCATTGATTCCAGTCCGTTGACGGCTCTCGCTCTACCCTTTTCATCATCAAGATAACGTGCGTATTTCGTTTCCAGAAGGGAAACAATCTGCTCAACAGGATCAGGCTCCAGTTCCTCCAGTATTTCATCGATCAGATCACGTTCTATGCCCTTTTTCTGCATTTCAAAGGACGCTCTTTTGATTGAATACTTTTTCTTTGTCAGAAGCTGCTGTGCATATTCTCTTGCAAAGGCTTCATCATCGATCAAACCAAGCTCTTCCAACCGCTCCACTGCCAGCTCCGCCGCATTTTCTCCGTAAAGCGGGATCAGTTTGTCCATGATTTCCTTGCGTGTCCTTGCTCTGTATTCGATCAGGTACAGTGCCTTTTCTTTTGCTCTGTTGATCTTTGATTTTTCCAGCAGCTCATACAGTTCTTCATCGGTAATATCCGAGCCTGTTTTTTTTCCTGATGAAATGAGCGTGACGGTGTCTATGCTGACCGCATATTCACCGTCTATAAAAAGGGCACTCATGCCTTTTTTTCTCTCTTCAACCGCCGTGATCAGCATATCAGTCCACCATAATATCAATATCGGCATCGGAGGTACGTCCCTTTGCTTCTTCCGGTGCAGCCGCAGGTACTTCTTCGGCAGGCTTCGTTGCAGGACGTTCTTCCGCAGCAGGTGCTTCTTCCGCTTCCGCAGCCGCAGCAGCCTTCTTGGTCGTCTTTTTCGCACTCTGTCTTGTAAAGGTCAGTTTATCCTTATTTGCCATCAGCTCGTCTTCTGCTTTCTGTGCAATTTCAGGATTGTTTTTCAGGAACTCCTTGGCATTGTCTCTGCCCTGTCCGATACGATTGCCGTCATACGAGAACCATGCGCCGCTCTTTTTGATGATATCAAGCTGAACCGCAAGATCAAGCAACTCGCCGACTCTTGAAATTCCCTGACCGTACATAATATCATATTCTGCCTCACGGAACGGAGGAGCTATTTTATTTTTCACAACCTTGGCTCTTGTTCTCGAACCTACCACTTCGCCGCCCACTTTCAGCGTATCGATCTTACGGATATCAATACGAACGGAGGCATAGAATTTCAACGCACGTCCGCCGGGAGTTGTTTCAGGATTGCCGAACATAATTCCGACTTTTTCACGCAGCTGGTTGATGAAAATTGCAACACAGTTCAGCTTGGAAATTGAACCTGCCAGCTTTCTGAGTGCCTGCGACATCAGTCTTGCCTGCAAGCCTACGTGAGCTGCACCCATATCACCTTCAATTTCCGCCTTTGGTGCAAGAGCCGCTACTGAGTCCACAACGATAATGTCGATCGCACCCGAACGCACAAGTGCTTCTGCAATTTCAAGAGCGTCCTCACCTGTATCGGGCTGAGAAACCAGAAGCGAATCAATATCAACGCCGAGAGCCTTTGCATAAATCGGGTCAAGAGCGTGTTCCACATCGATAAACGCTGCATAACCGCCCTTTTTCTGTGCTTCGGCTATACAATGAAGTGCAAGCGTTGTTTTACCCGATGATTCGGGACCGTAAATCTCCACGATTCTTCCCTTCGGGAGACCGCCTATTCCCAGTGCCATATCCAGCGAAAGCGAACCTGTCGGAATCGCATCAACCTGCATTGCTGCATTCTGACCCAAACGCATGACTGCACCCTTACCGAACTGTTTTTCTATCTGATGTAACGCTGTTTCCAGTGCTTTTTCCTTATCGATTGCCATAATTTTCAATCCTTTCAACGACTGTAGATTTATTTGATAATATCATTATATATTTTTTTGTATAAAATTGCAAGTACCGGCGAGCCGCCGGACTCAATTACAAGAGCAATCTATGTACAATTTATTGTATATATAAAAAGAAATTCTTTATCCTGACCCCTGTTCCGATACATTAAAATAGGGTTGCCCGTCAAAGAGCAACCCTATTGTCTTTTCATCGCTCGGTCACCATTTTATTTTACCGATGTGTCAGAACCGTCACACGTCATCATAACACGATGAACCCAAGACATACATCTTGTACTTAATATTATATGCAATTATTCTATAAAAATCTATAGACATAATATACAAAAATCACTAATTTTTTTGTCCTGCAACGGTTCTGTCAAGACCGCCAAGATCTTTCAAAACCTGTATGTTTTCGATTCCTGCCATTTTAAGCATGGAAGACACCGCTTCTCCCTGTTCTTCTCCGATCTCCACAGAAACAATACCGCCGTTTTTCAGCTTCGGAAGCCATTTTTTGGAAATCACACGGTAGAATTCCAAGCCGTCCTCGCCGCCGTCCAGTGCCATTTGCGGCTCGAACTGCACTTCCTTCTGAAGTGCAGTTATTTCCGCAGTTCTGATGTAGGGCGGATTGGAAATGATCACATCAAAATAACCGTCCTCAAATTCTATGTAAACCTCAAAAACATCCTTGTTTAGAGGAGTCACATTCCTTGTTTCGTTACGGTCTATATTTTCACAAAGAAATTCATACGCACGATTGGAAATCTCAACCGCAAAAATATGTGCCTTTGGATATTTCTTCGCCAGAGCGATTGCTATTGCACCGCTACCGCTGCATAGATCGATGATCACAGGTTTCGTCATACCCTTTTCATCGATCAGACGCATACATTCACGAACACAGACTTCGGTATCATCTCTTGGAATCAGAACGCCTTCCCCTACTGACAACTCACAGTCCATAAAGCTCCATCCTTTCAGAAGATACTGTAAAGGATAGCCCTCAGCACGTTTTTGTATATCACGGAAAAAATCTGTTTCTTTCTTGCTGTCGGCGGTACTGCTACGCTCTTTCAGAAATGACATTCTGTCAAGTCCGAAATGATATTCCAGCATACAGCGTACATCATAATCAGGTGAATCAAGACCGCTGTCCGTGAGAATACCAACTGCCTTTTTGTAAATTTCACCGTAAGTCATCCGATTCTGTCCTCACCATTTTCAGGGATAACATCCTCCATCGATTTGATAGCTACCTCTATCATATCATCAGTAGGCTCTTTTGTGGTGATATGCTGCATCCATACACCGGGAGCGGCAATCATTCTTGTAATAATGTTATCATGTCTGCCGCAAAGCTTGATTAGTTCATAACCAATTCCGACAGTCAGCGGCAGAAGCATAAATTTGATCACAGGGCGTATGATCGGGTCGTTGACAGGGATAAACAGACCGATAATAATTCCCACGATCAGCATCAGCACCATAAAGCTTGTACCGCAGCGCGGATGAAAGCGAATTTGCTTTCTGACGTTTTCCACGGTCAGGTCAAGACCATATTCATAGCAGAAAATCGTTTTATGTTCTGCCCCGTGATACTGAAATACACGCTTTATATCTTTGTTCAACGTACACAGGCACATATACACAAGAAACAGGATAATTCTGATAACACCCTCAAATGCCGACTGCCAGAAACGCTCCATCCCAAGAACCGGCTCATTCATAAAGGTAAGCCAGTCTGCTGTCAAGTTAAACAGTACAGTAGGCAGAAAATAAAATACCGCAATACAGAAAGCCACCGCTAGAACGGTAGAAATCACCATAATAATATTAATGATCTTGTCTTCGAAATGCTTGTCAAGCCACAAATCAAGCTTTGACGGCTGTTCGTCAGGGTCATCCTCCCCCTCCATTGCCTTGTCCGCAGACAGCATCAGGGCTTTTTCGCCTGTGACAAGCGAGTCAATCATATTGACAACTCCCCTTATCAGGGGCAACCGTAATATTTTATGCTTTTTTACCCAGTTCAGCGGCTGAATTTCTTCCAGCTCGATCGAACCGTCATATTTTCTTACGGCAACGGTGGTCTTTTTCGGACCTCTCATCATAATGCCTTCCATGAGAGCCTGACCGCCGATTGATGTAATCAGCTTCGTTTTCTCTTTCTTCATTCCTTTTCGCCTTTCTTTTTCTTGACTGTAATGATCAGAGCAACCACTCCCGCCGTAAACACAACAGCAATGATCACTGCTATAGTATCTTTTACTCTCTTTCTTTCCGCAACAACAGATTCATCTTCCGGATCATAACCGGAATAATCCCCTATCCTCGGAAATAATCCGGATTCGATCTGTGATTCCTCATAAACATAATCTTCCACAGCATACGGCTCTTCTGCCATTGCTGTTTCCGGTTCTTCCGTGTCGCTCTCTTCTGCTGTTGCCGGGTCATTACTTTCCTGACTGCTGACAGCGGGAGGCTCTGAACCTGCCGCAAAAACAGCAGATGTCGAAACCAGGAGTGCGATACACATGACCAATAAAATGCTCAATATACTTTTGATTAATTTCATCTTATTATCCTCATGTTATTTACGATTCCATCTCCGGAACGTCAGAGTCCTCGGGCGGTTTTTCATCAATGATCGGAATAGTAATAGTAACAGTTGTTCCGACATTTTCGGTACTGTCGATCTCCAGCTCACCGTTGTGCAGCCTTACGATTTCGTCAGCAACAGCAAGACCGATACCCGAACCTCTGACTGTCTGGTTGGCTTTATAGAACTTCTGCTTTACCTTCGGCAAGTCCTCTGCCGATATGCCGCAGCCGTTGTCAGCGATTGTAATAATAATATTATCCGCAACGTGTTCGACCGTGATATTGACAACACCGTCCGAGGACGAATATTTCAGCGCATTGTCAATAATATTGATAAACACCTGCCGCAAACGGTTGGTATCGCCGATGATCGGCGGCAGCATTTCGGGCGCTTCATAGACAATATGTTTGTTTTCCTTTGCTGCTCTCTCCTTTTGCATATAAATGGATTCATCAAGTTCTGCCAGAATATCCACCTTATCCATGATCAAAATCATTCTGTCCTGCTGTATTCTTGAAAAATCAAGCACCTCTTCCACAATACCGCCCAGACGTTCTGTTTCCTTGATAATAATTCCCATGCCCTTTTCAAGCGTTTTTTTATCCTGAAAACCATCCATCTGCATGGTTTCAGCCCAGCCCTTGATAGCGGTGAGCGGTGTACGCAGTTCGTGAGAAACGGAGGAAATAAAATCATTTTTCATTTTATCCGCTGTTCCGAGTTCTCCTGCCATGTAGTTAATGGTATCGCACAGATCACCGATCTCATCATCATAGAATTTATCGATCCTTGCATTGAAATCTCCCTGTGCGATTTTCTTAGCCGTATCACTGATTTCCCTGACAGGCCGTACGATCGACCTGAGAAAATAGGTACTCGATATGAAAATAAAAAACATGATCAGGATTCCGACAAGACACACAAGCGAAATAGCGATAAAGATCTTCCTGTCTGCTTCTTCCAGTGATACCAAATAACGTATCGCACCGACAGGCTTGTTGTTGCCGTCTGTAATGACTCTTGTCAACGCCATCACATTTTCGCCCGAACTGATTTTGCCGTGCCAGTCAGCGGAATGATCGTTGTTTCCAAGTGCCTCGTCATAATCAGGCATTTGCTGATCGTTGTCAGGTGTAAAGCCTGTAGAGTTGATGACGGCCTCGCCGTCCTTATTGATGACCATCAGCTCCATCAGTTCTTTATCGGGAAAATTTTCGACATATTCCCTTGCTGTATCGGTAAAGCTGTCGTCATAATCGCTGAAAATATTGACAAGTTCGCTTGAACGGCCGCTGAGTGTCTGTCGAATCCCGTTGTAATAAAAATTCTGCACAACCAGTGCAAACGCTATGATAAGCACACATAATATCATCAGTATCACAGCAAAGGTATTGAACACCCAGCGTTTCGTTAATCCCTTCAATCCTTCTCCAACCTTCTTTCACCGAACATTATTCTTTATTCTTTATTCTTTTCTTACGTTTCCCATTTGTAGCCGAGACCCCAGACGGTAACGATGTATTTGGGAGAGGAGGGGTTGTCCTCGACTTTCATGCGGAGACGGCGGATGTTAACGTCAACGATTTTTTCCTCGCCTACATACTGTTCGCCCCAGACATATTTAAGGATGGCACTTCTGTCAAGTGCTGTGCCGGGGTTGGAGAAGAAATATTCCATGATCTGAAATTCCACCTGAGTCAGTTCAATCCGCTTGCCGTTTTTCTTGAGGGAATGATTTTTCAGATTGAGGGCAAAATCGCCTGATTTGATCTCTTCTTTAAAGTTGTTTTCACTTCTCATTTCTGCGATCGCAATACGCCTGTAAAGTGCATCCACACGGGCTACAAGCTCCATCGGGCTGAACGGCTTGGTGACATAGTCATCCGCACCGTGCATCAGTCCGGAAACCTTGTCCATTTCCTGTGTTTTTGCCGTCAGCATGATAATGCCCAGACCGCCGTTGCGTTTTCTCAGCTCTTTGCAAACGGAAAGACCGTCCATTTCCGGCATCATGATATCAAGCACCGCAATGTCAAAATCTCCGTCCGCTTCGTCATATTTCTGTAAGGCTACCGCACCGTTTTCGGCTTCGGTGACATGATAGCCTGCTCTTTCCAGATTGATCACGACGAAATCACGGATCGCCGTTTCGTCCTCTGCTACCAATATATTTTTCATGCTATTGACCTCCTTGATCATGCGATCAGTTTAATACAGCTTTCAATTTCTTTTTTCGTCAGGTTCAATGAATCCATTGCATCCGTGTGGAAGGACTGTGCCGCGATAACAGCTTCCTTTCTGTTTGTTTTCACAGTTTGCAGCATAATATAATCACTATGCTCTACCTTGTTCCACTCCGAGCGTGTAAACCTGTGGATCGTCAGCAGCTTATCCCCGAGTGAGGAAGTCTTGCTGTTCCAGATATAAAAGGTGATCATTCTGTTATCGGGATCATTCAGAGCCGTCACTTCACCGCTCCATCTGTCCGGCATAATAAAATAATATCCATCCGTATAGTTGATGATTGTTGTCAGCTTTGTCTGCAAACTGCCGTCCTCGGTATGGAGCTGCCGCCATGAAGTCATGCTGCATACCGCGCCCGCATCAATATCGCCCGGTGCTGCCATAGAAACCACCACCGGCACTTCGATAATGCCATCCTCATCAATATCTCTTGATGTGATCACATCTTTTCTTGTGGTGTCATTTGCGATAGATCCGTTATCAGTAACTGTCACGAGCGGATTACAAAGCTTTTTTTCGTCGTTGTCAAAATAAATGACCTGCGTTGCCAGAACACCGCCCGACTTTTCACCGTCAATCACGATTCCCTTTTTACCCTTATTGATTTTTCCTACAATGATATTGGAAAATGCAGTAATTTCGGAATCAAGCTCCAGTGAAAATTTCGCGATCGGCTTTTTTTCCTGTTCGGAATA
>CACYDD010000348.1 GCA_902773065.1 uncultured Ruminococcus sp.
TCTGTATTTGTTGTGTCAAGAACACCTGTTTCGTCATTGATCAGTGCGACTGCACCTCTGCCGGAAGCGGCATACGCTTTGCCGTTAACCGAAACAGTATTGATTGCTTCAAGGTAAGAAGCAAATTCCTCTGCACTTGCGTTGTCAGTCGCTACAATAGCAGAAGTTGTTCCAAAAAGTTTATTGTTGTACTTTGCTTTCGCTATTGTTGTAAGATCAAACTCTGTGTTGACTGATGCATATTTGCCTTTTTTGTCAGTAACAGTAAAGGTATATGTACCGTTATTGGCATCCGTCGGATAAACAATTGTTCCGTTTTCAACAGTCACTTCCACTGCTTTGTCCGCACTGTCTGTTACTGTGTAGCTGTAATCGAAATCTTCTGCAAAGTTTTCGGTGGTAAATGTTGTTTTACCGTCTGCGACAGGAGCATTTTCTACTTTTGCAGATGCACCTGTCTTAACAGGAACATAGATATCATCTAATGTAATCGTCTTTTTACCGTCGGTCGTGAAATAAACAACTTTCGTAATCGTCTGACCCATAATAGATTTATAGTGATCAGAACTTGTCGGGCAGTTGTGAACAGCTGTTGTAAAGCCTGTTGCCCATGACAGTTTTACCTTCTGCCAGATATTTTCCATATGGCGCAGACCATAGGAATTGCCTTCCTTTGTTTCAAGAACAACACCGAATACTTTATCCACATTGCTGAGTTCCTCAGAGGTGAGGTCAAGCTGATAATCACCATATGTTGTATCGGTAGTAAACGTTGCTGTCACGCCTGTCAGTTCAGTTGCTGCTGACTGATCCTCACTGAACACAAGGTTGCCGTTCTCATCAGCAGTAACTGTTTTATAATAAGCCGGAACTTCATTCAGAACATAGTAAGAATAGCTGTCACCGAGGAACAGGGAATCCTTGCCCTTATACTCAGTTGTTGTTGTCTGACCTCTGTTAGTCACCGTAACAGGATATACTGCATCATCTGTCACCTGCTTGTACTTGGACAAATCGACACCTTCACCGACCTTTACAGGATAAGTAACACCTGTGATATCGCTTCCGTCTTCATTCACATGATAAGAACCTGCAACGAGTGAACCCGAAAGAGGCTTTGACTTTGTAGCAGATGTAAATATATCAACATCCACATCATTTTTAACCTCATTCTTATAGAAGTCACTGTAAGGTATGTTCATCAGAACATATTTGTCGCCCGAAACAGCTGCGGGCTCTTCTGCTGCCGAAGCTACGATTGCCGCATTGCTCACAAGCAGTGCCGCAGTAAGGCTTACAGCTAAGCATTTGTTAAGCTTCATTAAAAAACTCCTCTCTTCTTTTTGAATATATCGTTATGACTATTGTTAAATACCCCAACTTTGAAGTTAAGCTGATTTAACTACGGTTAATTATATCAAACCCACAGTTGATTTGTCAAGTATCATTTTTTCTTTCTTTTTTGTTTTTTCTATAGCCCGATATAATTAAAATATATAAGTGATTGCTGAATGCTAACCACTAATCACTAACCACTATTCTCCTCATATCAGCAGCAAGATACAGCGAACCAAAGATGACAAGGGCATCGTTTTCCCCTGTTTTTGACAAGGCAGTATGATAAGCTTCTTCCAGATCATGAATCGGAGTGACTTTTGCACAGTAAGGTTTTACGATCTTTGCAAGTGTTTCGGGCGGCATCTTTCTGTCATTATCAGGTGCAACCGCAATGATTTCGTCAAACAGCGGCAACAGAACCGAAAGTGCTGTTTCAACGTCCTTATCGGCAAGCATACCGACAATTCCCACTTTTCTTGTGCCATCAAGATATTTTTTCAAAGCCTTGGCAAGTGCCGCCGTACCGCCGGGATTATGTGCGCCGTCAAGAAGAACGAGAGGTTGTTTTTGCAGTACTTCTAAACGTGCCGGAAAGCTTACCTTAGCAAATCCGTTTTTTACAGCACTGTCAGGAATCATCAACCATTTTTTGCGCAGCACATCCAGTGCATAAAGTGCGGTGCAGGCGTTTTTTACCTGATGTTCGCCGATGAGCCTGATGAACAAATCAAGATTTTTTCCGTTACGGGTAAAACGGAATTCCGTTCCTTTAATGTCTGTATTCAGAATTTCTGTATTGCTTGTATCGGCAATATAGAATTTGTTATTTCTTTCGGCGGCGATATTTTTAATCACCTCCATTGCTTCTGCCTTCTGATCGGCATAGGTCACTGTAGTTCCGCCTTCCTTAATGATACCGCATTTTTCAAATGCGATTTTGCCATAGGTATCACCGAGAATTCTTGTATGGTCAAGAGAAATAGAGGTAATAACAGAAACAAGCGGCGTATCGATAATATTCGTCGCATCAAACCGTCCTCCGAGCCCTGTCTCCAGAACAACAACATCACAGCCTTCCTCTGCATACCATGTCAGTGCAATGGCAAGAACAAATTCAAACTCCGTAATGATTTTACCCTCTTCCTTCATTTCTTCAATTACAGGAAAAAGCCGCTCTGTAATATCCGCCAGTGTCTGAGGGGCTATCATTTCTCCGTTGATCATAAATCGCTCCCTGAATTCCAGCACATACGGTGAAATAAACAGCCCTGTCTTATAACCTGATTCCGCAAGAACCGCCGCAATCAAGGCACAGGTACTTCCCTTTCCGTTTGTGCCTGCTGCATGAACAAATTTCAGTTTTTTGTCGGGCGAACCGATTCTTTTCACAAATTCACCGATTCTCTCCAGTCCCGGCTGACTACCGAACACCAGCAAAGAATTGATTTTTTCCACAGCCTCTTGATATGTCATAGTTCTTCTCCTGTTCTGCATTCATTTCAATGCTATACATTATGCGGAGTACCTCCGCTGTCAATTATCATTTTACACTAAGCATTATACACCATTGTGCGTACCATTGCAAACATTCAAACATAATAATTACCAGGGAATAATAGAACATCATTCCGCATAGGATTAGAATATCTGATGAAATCGGCGGTGATCGTTATGTATGTAATTTTCGGCAAAAAAACAATAGCGGCGGTGCTGTCGGCGGCGGTGATCATGTCGGCGGCGGTGATATCGGCTGTAGGATTTTCCGACAGAGCAGAAGCAGAAACGGCTGCTGCTGAAACAAACTGGGGGCTAAGCTATCAGTCAGAGAGCGGTGCGCCGACCGGTAATGCCTCTGCTGAGCAATTAAAAAAGATGAATGCCTATTATGTAGGCGATACCTCACAGAAAAAAATCTATCTGACTTTTGATGCAGGTTATGAAAACGGCTACACTTCCCATATTCTTGATGTGCTGAAAAAACACAAGGTCAAGGCAGCATTTTTTCTTGTGGGCAATTTTATCGAAACCTCGCCCGAGCTGGTCAAACGCATGGTAAAGGAAGGACATATTGTCGGCAACCATACCTATACGCACCCCGATATGTCTAAAATCTCTGACAAAGCGGCATTTGAACAGGAACTCGGCAAACTGGAAGCACTTTACAAGGAAACCACCGGAAAGGAAATGAAAAAGTTTTACCGTCCTCCTCAGGGTAAATACAGCGAAGAAAACCTGAAAATGGCACAGAGTATGGGCTACACCACTGTATTCTGGAGTCTTGCCTATGTTGACTGGTACAACGATGATCAGCCTACCGAACAGGAAGCCTTTGACAAGCTGATTCCGAGAATTCACAGCGGTGCGATCGTACTTCTTCACAGCACTTCAAAAACCAA
>CACYDD010000349.1 GCA_902773065.1 uncultured Ruminococcus sp.
TACCAACAGTTCCGGAACAGCAAAATACAGATATTCCTATTCCACTGATAACGGAAAAACATGGAAATATACGGGAAATTATACAACTGCTTCTTCTAAAAGCTTCAAGTTCAAAAGCGGAAATGTCTATATGCTCCGTGTATCGGTAAAGGATAATTCAGGAAAAGTTCTGACAAAGCAGTTCAAAGTGACGGTGTATAACAGTAAGACTACTGCCCTGAAAGCAGGAACGACCCTGCAGAAAAGTGCGAACTGGAAATCAAAATCCCTTTTCACACTGAAAACAGGCACAAAGGTCAATGTTATCAAAACTACCGGAAACTGGTATTTTGTAAAATATAACAACACAACAGGTTATATTTATAATCTTGCTTTTGGAAAGAGCAGAAATTATAACTCCATTTCAAAGTCTGAGCTTCCGGTGATCGCTGATGATATCCTTTTCAGCAAAGGAAAGGATGTACTTACACTTTATAATTATGTTAATCGCATGGGATATGTTTCCGCGAAAAACGATTCTCTTGAAAATCTGTGTGTGTATATTCTGAAATACCGGAGAGGAGCCTGCTATCACAGAGCAGCACTGCTGTATTATCTCCTTGACCGTGCAGGTTATGAGGTGGTCAGAGTGAATGACGGTATTGATAATTATACAGGCGGAAGTCCGCATAACTGGTGTATCATCAAAACATCGGCCGGCTGGAGACATATTGATCCGACCCCTGTCATCGGTCTCGGAAAGAAATATCTTGTAAAGGACAGTGCAATTTCAAGTTATTTCTCATGGAACAGAAAAAAATATCCTAAATGTAATTAGGATTCAGTAATCAGGATTTAGTGGTCAGGATTCAGCCTGACCACTAAATTCTGTACTTTAACTCAACGAAACATTATCATACGGAGGAACACATGGTTTTCAGTTCAACAGTATTTCTGTTCCTGTTTTTGCCGGTTACATATCTGTTGTATCTTGTCTGCAAAAATACGATGGTCAGAAATATCATATTAATCGCGGCAAGCTTAGTATTTTATGCCTATGGGGAACCTCAGGCGGTTTTTCTGATGATCCTTTCGATCATCGTGAACTATCTCTTTGGTCTTGGAATGACAAGCAAGCATAAAAAACTGCTTCTGATCATTTCCGTCATTTTTAATCTTCTGATGCTTTATGTTTTCAAATATTTAAGCTTCAGCGTACAGCTTATCAACGATATCACCGGTCTGGGAATTCCTGTCCCGGTGATAGAGCTGCCTGTGGGTATTTCATTCTTTACGTTCCAGGCAATGTCCTATGTGATCGATGTCTATAAAGAGTCGAAGCTAAAGGAAAAGAATATCCTGAATATTTTTCTGTATATTTCGCTTTTCCCTCAGCTGATTGCAGGTCCTATCGTTAAATTTTCAGATCTCGCCGAGCAAATCAATTCACGCAGTATCACACTTGAAAAAACGACTCTGGGTATCAGACGCTTTATTTACGGATTGGCAAAGAAAATGCTCATTGCCAATACAATGGGGCAGATCGCCGATGCTGCATTTAATAATCCTGTTGACAGCATGAGTGCAGGGTCACTCTGGATCGGTGCAGCAGCGTATATGTTACAGATCTTCTTTGATTTCAGCGGCTACAGCGATATGGCAATCGGTCTGGGAAAAATGTTCGGCTTTGAATTCAGGGAGAATTTCAACTATCCTTTTGCGGCAGATTCCATGCAGGATTTCTGGCGGAAGTGGAATATCTCTGTTTCCACATGGTTCAAGGAATATGTTTATATTCCTCTCGGCGGCAACAGAAAGGGAAAGCTGCGTACAGGCATTAACAAATGTATCGTTTTCTTTCTGACAGGCTTATGGCACGGTGCTAACCTGACATTCGTGGTATGGGGACTGATGCATGGTATGTTTTTGCTGCTGGAGCAGTACGGGATCATTTTCTTTGTCAAAAAGAAAAATATTCTTGCAAAGATTATCTCACATATTTATGTGCTGCTTGTGGCAATGTTTGCCTTTATCTTTTTCCGTGCGGATAACCTGTGGGCGGCTTGCTGCTATATCGGCAGGATGTTTACGGGCTTTAGCGCAGAAAATGTGATGAGCAGCTCGGTTCTGTCGCTTGCCCTGACACCTTATGCACTGATCACAGCCGTATTTGCAGTTATTTTCTCAACGAATATCATTCCGAAACTGCGTGACAAGCTTGCCGAAAAGAAAAAGGCTGCACTTAGTGAATATATAGGAAGTGTCGCAACACTTGTGTTATTTGCACTTTGCATTATGAATTTGTTTACGGCAACCTACAATCCGTTTATTTATTTCAGATTTTAAGGAGGGAACAGCATGATAAAAAGTATCAGGATCATATATATTGCACTATTTCTGCTGATTTGCTGTACACCTGTTGTATTAATGCTGCTCCTTCCTGCGCCCGAAACAGTCGGCAAGGAGGAAGCAGCAGAAATGCCGGAGCTGATCGAGGACGGAAAGATCAATGGTGAAATAGGTTCGCAGTTTGACAACTGGTTTACAAAATCAATACCGCTGCGCCCTGAGGTCATTACGGTGCAGAATGAATTTGCAAGCGGTATTTTCGGCAAAGAAAGCAACAATGTGATCACAGGCTCAAACGGCTGGCTTTACTCCACCGAAAGCACTGATGATTATATCGGTGTCAGGATCAGTGACAGGGGAATCCACAATATTTCCGAGACGATCCGCATTATGCAGGATTATACTGAAGCACACGGTGCGAATTTTGTTTTTACTGCTGCACCGAATAAAAATCAGATCTACCCGGAATATATGCCGGCCGGATATCTGAAAAATAGTGACAATAATTTGTCAAGACTTGAAAAATATCTGGAATGTGATAAAATAAATTACATAAGCCTGAAAGATGAATTGCTGAAACAAAAGGAAAATGGCAATGAATTGTACCTTAAAGGCGATACTCACTGGAACGGTTTAGGGGCACTTTACGGCTATAATGCCATTATGAACGGACTCGGCAGCGAACATGAAAGTTTTTCAGGGCTGACCTATACCGTGAAAAATGACTGGTACGGCGACATTTCCAAAATGTTGTATCCGTCTGCACCGAAATCATGCAGTCAGTATTATTTTGATATGGATTATTCCGCAGTACGGTTTATGCAGCCAAGGACTACACAGAAGAAAGAAACTTTGATGCAAGACCTGATGAGCGACAAAGAGGAAAACGATGTTGTTATCAGAAGCGTCAATTCCAAAGGACAGGGTTCGCTTTATCTTTCAAGAGATTCGTTTTCCAGAGCAATGCTGCCGTTTCTTGTGTGCAATTATCGTTCAACATATATCACAAGGCTGAGAAGCTTTGATCTGAAGGATATTGATGCCAAGAATTATACCGATGTTGTATATGAAATGGTCGAAAGAAAGCTTGACAGCATTACCGATATCGTCCCGATGATCTATGCGCCCGAAGTACAGAATGTTGACGGAAAGGAAATTAATGACGGCGGTAATAATACAGTGAAAACAAAGGACGAGGATGGTTCACTCAGAGTATATGGGATTCTGGACGGCAAAAAAATTTCCGATACCGCAAGAATTTATATCAAAGTGAATGACGACGGCAGGGAACGCTGTTTTGAAGCATTCCCTGTTACGGAAACAGAGCTTCTGGGGCTGGAAGAAAAGTCCGATTACGGATTTTCAGCATTACTCCAGAATATTTCAGGTGATACAGCCGAAGAAAATATTTCGGTTATCATAAAATAAGCTATCAAAAAGAGAGGAAAAGTAAAATGAAAAGATTAATTGCAATTTCGCTTCTGGCATGTATGACAGTATTCTTTGCAGGATGCGCAGACAGTTCACAGCCTGCTGCGGAGACAAAGGGACAGGTTTCTATTGAATCCAGTGCCGATGCGGACGAAAGCTCCGAAGAGGAAAGCAGCAAGCAAGAAGAAAGTTCTGAGGAAGAATCAAGCAAAGAAGAGAGCAGCAAAGTGGAAGAAAGCTCTGAGGTTGAATCAAGCGAAGAAGAAAGCAGCAAAGAGGAAAGTTCTGAGCCTGAATCCAGTGTGGAAGAAAGGTCTGCTCCCGAAAGTTCTGCCGCACCGGAATCGTCTGTTGAAGAGTCATCTGAGCAACAGCAGCAGACACCCGAATTACAGACCGCAATGGGCAGCTATGGAGAGGACGATCTGGTATTCGTTTATAATAACGGACAGATCAGATTACTTGAGAAAATATCCGATGCTCTTGCAGTGCTGGGAAACGCTTCAAAGGTAGAAAGTGTAGCAAGCTGCCTTACGATTGATTCACCTGACGACAAGATCTATTATTACAACGGCTTCAAAGTGCAGACACTCACAGACAGCGAGGGTGAGAAAATCTATCAGATCGAGATCACAAGCAACAATGCTGCAACCGCCAAGGGCATTACAATAGGAAGCTCAACAGCTGATATTGAAAATGCATACGGACTTCAGAATGCAGTTGCACATGATGAATTCGGTTATACTTACTCAACAGGAGGAAGTACTGCTTTGGATTTCTTTATTAATAATGGTAAAGTTGAAAATATTATCTACCAGTACTATCCGAATTCCTGATCGTTATTGTAATTTATACTAATATTCAAATCCAATGCCGCGCCTTCGGTTTGATACTCAGGGTGCGGTAATAAATTTATGGTTTTTGATAAACTTGATCAGTGATTGGTAAACAGGGGAGAGAATTGATGGAATTTCCTTTAGAACTCAGAAATACGATTGATATCAAAGCGGCGGCATGGAAGCCGGCTGATCTGAAAAAAACATCTGCCGCTATCACAGAGCGTTATAAAAACGAAAGCGGCAAGGGGAAAAAACTGATCATCAGCGAACTTGACGCTGTTGTATATTCTGCCGTGCGTATGCCTGCCACTTTTGCATCGGTCAGAAAGGCTCTGTTTTATGCCTTGGAGGGCAGCGGTATTGACATACAGGAAATACATACCCTTCTTGATGTCGGTGCAGGAACAGGTGCAGCAACATGGGCAGCGGACGAATTTCTGGAGCTTGATAAAATCGTCTGTCTGGAGCGTGAAAGGGCAATGAGTACCCTTGGCGCGGAATATATGCAGTCAGGAAGTAAAGCACTGAAAAGAGCAGAGTGGATTTCCGGTGATCTGACGGGAAATGATTTTCATTATACTGCTGACCTGGTGACAGCCTCTTATGTTCTGAATGAACTGACGGGAGAGGAGCGTATCAAAGCTGTAAAAAAACTCTGGAATGCCGCCGGGAAAATGCTGATCATCACAGAACCCGGAACACCCGAAGGCTTCCGGCAGCTGAAAGCTGCCCGCGATCTGCTGATCGCAGAAGGGGCATACCTTGCAGCACCGTGTCCGCATGAAAATCGATGCAGACTTGCTGAAAACGACTGGTGTCATTTCACTGTAAGGGTGCAGCGCGGAAAACTGCATAAAATGATCAAAGGTGCAGATGTACCCTATGAGGATGAAAAATTTATCTATATGGCGTTTGTGCGTACCAGACCCAAAATCAAAGGTGCAAGGATTCTCAGACACCCATATATCGAAAAGGGAAGAGTTACGCTGGAATTGTGTACCGAATCGGAAAATAAAACCGAAACAATTACAAAAGCCAAGAAAGAGCTTTATAAAGCGGCGAAAAAATCACAATGCGGGGATTTATTCTATTAACAATCAAACGACTTGATAAATATATACAATAAAACGTACAAATCTACATAAAATTTTTATAATTCTATAAAAGCGTTATCGTGCTGCCTTTTGAGGTTATAATATTCTCGTTGTTCATTTTTTTAATTTCACGCATCATAGCACTTCTGTCGGCGGCAATATAGTCCGCCAGATCGGAAAGGGAAAGAGGGAGAGAAAAGGCAGTGTTATTGTTTTGTCGGGAAATATATCTGAAATAGGTCATCAGCTTTGCTCTTATGGAACGCTGTGTCAGAATATCAATATGGATCTGAGTGCGGCTGACATAACAGCTGATGAGATTGTTGATGAACTGTTTGTGTTTACGACAGTTGTTGTCGCAGCAGCTGATCAGTTTATCATAAGAATAAAATGTGACTTCTGTATTCTGCTTGGCGAAAATATAATATAAATTGATGCCTGTATTCGGAGAAAAATTCTGACCGAAGATGTTGCCGCTTTCGTAATAATCAAGGATGCTTGTTTCGCCGTTGTCATTGATACTGATCAGATAGGCCAGTCCGCTTCTGACGATGCCTGCCTTTTTGTCGTTCTTCTGATATTTTGTGATAATATCATTTTTTTTGAAGCTCTTTTCTTCGGCACACAGACAAGCTGAAAGCTCCTTTAATTCTCCGTCGCTTAACTGACGGAACAAAGCAGATCGATTCATTTCGGATACCTCACTTTTTCTGACTCGACATAATGTGTTTGTTTTTTGTGCAAAACGCTATATATTGTATGATAACATATTTTAGTTGCATTTGCAACAGACATTTGGGTGTATTTTGTAATAAAATAGTTATCACGCAGTCGTTACTATATGATTATACCAGCAGGAGATGAAGTAATGAGAATCATAAAACGTAATTCCTCGGAAGAAGCCTTTAATATCGATAAGATCATCAATGCGATCTCAAAAGCCAATCTTTCTATTGATACAGGCAGACTTACCGAAGAACAGATCAAGGATATATCGGGCTATGTAGAATATAAATGCTCCAAAATGGACAGAGCTGTGTCAGTGGAAGAAATTCAGGATATGGTCGAAGATCAGATCATGGCAAAGGGTGCATTTCAGCTTGCCAGAAGCTATGTGAGATACCGTTATACCCGTTCGCTGGTTCGTTCTTCCAATACAACGGATAATAAAATACTCAGCCTGATCGAATGTAATAACGAAGAGGCAAAGCAGGAAAATTCCAACAAGAATCCGACTGTCAACAGCGTTCAGCGTGATTATATGGCAGGCGAGGTCAGCAAGGATCTGACAAGAAGAATGCTGCTGCCGATGGATATTGTTGAAGCACACGAAAAGGGTATCATTCATTTCCATGATGCAGATTATTTTGCACAGCATATGCACAACTGCGATCTGGTTAATCTTGACGATATGCTTCAGAATGGTACAGTCATCAGCGAAACGCTGATCGAAAAGCCGCACAGCTTTTCCACAGCTTGTAATATCGCCACACAGATCATCGCTCAGGTGGCAAGTAACCAGTACGGCGGTCAGAGTATCAGTCTGACTCATCTTGCACCGTTTGTGCAGATCTCAAGAGAGAAAATCAAACGGGAATTTCTGGAAGAACTGAAAATGATGGATACGCAAATTCCACAGGAAACAATAAACAATATTGTTGAGGAGCGTCTGAAAAAGGAAATCACAAAGGGCGTTCAGACAATACAGTATCAGGTCGTTACCCTGCTGACAACAAACGGTCAGGCACCGTTTGTCACTGTGTTTATGTATCTCAATGAGGCAAAGGATGAGCGTGAGAAAAAAGACCTTGCTATGATTATCGAGGAAACCCTCCGCCAACGCTGCACAGGTGTGAAAAATGAATCGGGCGTATGGATCACGCCTGCCTTCCCGAAGCTGATCTATGTGCTGGAAGAGGATAACATTCATGAAGGCGACCCGTATTATTATCTGACAGAGCTTGCTGCAAAATGTACGGCAAAGCGCATGGTTCCCGATTATATTTCGGAGAAGGTTATGCTTGCCAACAAGATAGACAAAAACGGTGACGGTCACTGTTATACCTGCATGGGATGCAGAAGTTTCCTTACCCCTTACATTGATAAAGACGGTAAACCGAAATATTACGGCCGCTTTAATCAGGGTGTTGTTACAGTAAATCTGGTTGATATCGGTCTGAGTGCCAATAAGGATATCAATGCGTTCTGGAGAATTTTTGAAGAACGTATGGATTTGTGCCACCGTGCATTGAGATGCCGTCATGAGCGGCTTTTGGGTACATTGTCCGATGCTGCACCGATTTTGTGGCAGTACGGAGCAATTTCAAGACTGAAAAAGGGCGAGCCGATAGACGAACTGCTGTATGGCGGCTATTCTACACTTTCCCTTGGCTATGCAGGACTCTGGGAATGTGTTTACAGCCTGAATGGCAAAAAGCTTACCGAAGAAGAGGGCAAAAAGCTTGGTCTTAAAATTATGCAGAAGCTGAATGAATTCTGTGCCAAGTGGAAAGCCGAGGAAAATATTGACTATAGTATTTACGGCACACCGCTTGAAAGCACGACTTATAAATTTGCAAAATGCCTGCAAAAGCGTTTCGGCGTGATCGAGGGGATCACGGACAGAAATTACATCACCAACAGCTATCATGTTCATGTTACGGAGGAAATCAGTGCTTTTGACAAGCTCAAGCTGGAATCCGAATTCCAGACACTGTCTCCGGGCGGTGCGATTTCCTATGTGGAAGTTCCGAATATGCAGCAGAATATTCCTGCTGTCATGCAGGTCATCAGATTCATCTATGACAATATCATGTATGCGGAGCTTAATACAAAGAGTGATTTCTGTCAGGTATGCGGTTATAACGGAGAGATACAGATCGTCAAAGCTGACGACGGCAAGCTTGTATGGGAATGTCCGAACTGCAAAAACAGAGATCAGAACAAGATGAATGTCGCAAGAAGAACCTGCGGTTATATCGGAACGCAGTTCTGGAATCAGGGACGCACACAGGAGATCAAAGAAAGGGTGCTTCACCTTTCCAAGGGGAATTTATCTCAGAATGAAACAGTATCCAAAATCAACAGCAGGATAAAAAACAAATCTTAAAAACAGCAATAATGTCTCATAATTGATGTACGTTGATTATGAGACATTTTCAATATCAAAAACGGAGTGATTTTATGTATGTGGGAGAAATTATCACCGCTGACTGTGCAAACGGAACAGGAATCCGGGTAAGTGTGTTTGTTTCGGGGTGTACCAACCACTGCAAAGGCTGTTTTCAGCCGCAGACATGGGATTTTGAATACGGTCAGCCGTATACGGCGGAGATGGAAGATTTTATTATGAAAGAGCTTTCAAAAAGTTATTATGCAGGTCTGACGATACTCGGCGGTGAGCCGTTTGAACTTTCCAACCAGAGGGAGGTCGTTAAACTGATTCGCAGGGTAAAATCAGA
>CACYDD010000350.1 GCA_902773065.1 uncultured Ruminococcus sp.
AAGAAGAAATCTGAAGCTGCTCGTAAGCGCAAGTACAAATAATTAATATTGTACACAGAAAATTGAGGATATTTCCTGAGAGCGGCTTCTGCCTTGCAGAGCCTTGTTTTGGGAGATATCCTTTTTGTTTTATGACCCTTTAAATCCACAGACTAAGTAGAAGGGTGAAGGTAGAAAAAGTGTGGAGTGTGAAGAGTGGAGTGTGGAGTTATGGCGTTGTTGAGGCCTACTGTTGCGGTGGAGAAGGTGACGGATATCAGTCCGGAGCTTCTCAGGCAGATGGAAGTGGATGCGATCCTGCTTGATGTGGATAATACGCTTGCGCCGCCAACGGAGAAAATACCGTATGAGGGGGTGCAGGAGTGGATCAATGAAATTAAAGAAGCGGGCTTTGCCGTTGTGATATGCTCGAATAATTATCATTCAAGAATACAGCCGTTTTCGGATTCTGTGGGGCTGGACTGCGTTGCAATGAGCTTGAAACCATTTCCGTTCGGTTTTAACAGGGCAAAGAAAAAGCTGAAAGAAAAACCGAAGTCTGTTGTTGTGGTCGGAGATCAGGTATATACGGATGTTCTTGGGGCAAACCTTGCAGGAATGAAGTCGATACTGCTGATGCCGCAGTCGGAGGAACACGGATTTACAATATATGTAAGGAGAAAGCTTGAAACGGGTGTGCGGAAAAAACTGAAAGTGATAAAAAGGGGCGAAGAATATGTCGTTGAATGAGCCTGATAAAATAGATGCGGCTGCTGTGGACGGAAACGAACTGGTGCTGTTGGTGGTTGATTCGCTGAGCTGGAATATGTATCAGAAGGAGCATTTAAAAATGCTTCAGGATAAATACAACAGCTATATCAGATATATTGACAGCAAAGGGTACAGGGAGCAGTTCCCGAACAGAGTATTTGATTCGTTCAGAATTGATACAGTATTTAAATATCAGTATGACAACGGTTTTGTGAAAATGCTGGAGCAGGTGAAAGACAAGCTGAAAGAAAAGAAAATTACCATTACCTACAGAGTAGCAGAGGGGGAGTGACAGCATGAAAAAAATTCTGTTTATTCTCGGACCTAACCTGAATATGGTCGGGATACGGGATGTGAATACCTACGGCAGTGAAACAGCCGAGAGCATAAATGAAGATGTCAGAAAATGGGCAGAAGAACTGGAAATTGATCTTGAGATCTATCAGTCGAACCATGAGGGTGATATTATCGATAAAATTCATGCCGCCTATGGTAACAAGGACGGTATCATCATCAATGCAGGTGCGCTGACACATTACAGCTATGCACTGGCAGATGCGATTTCCTCTGTACATATTCCGACAGTCGAAACACATATGTCAAATATCGGTGCAAGAGAGGAATTTCGCCGCAAATCGGTGATTTCTCCCGTATGTATCGGCACAATAGCAGGCTTCGGCAAATACAGCTACTACCTCGCCCTAAAAGCCCTAATAATGCATAATGCATAATGAACGGCATGGGGAAAACTCTCAATTCTTAAAAAGGGGTGTTTTTATGAATGGGTCGATAGAAGTGCTGGCATCATTGCTGCCTGAGACGGCGGATGCGGCATTGATCATATCAAACGAAAACAGAAGATATTTTACAGGTTTTGTTTCTTCTCTGGGCTATCTGCTTGTGACAAAAAAACAGGCATATCTTCTTGTGGATTTTCGCTATGCAGAGGCCGCGAAAACACAGGCAAAGGGCTGTGAGGTGATTTCCTACAGCTCGTTTGCGGAAAGTCTGACAGAGATTATTACAGGGAACGGAATCAAAAATATCTTGCTGGAGGGTTCGGCATTTACGCTGAACGGAGCAGAGGATATTGATAAGATTTTAAAGAAATGTGGTGCGGAAAGCATTAAAAATGCAGAGCTTGATAAAATTATCGGAAAGCTCAGAATCGTCAAGACGGCTTCTGAGGTCGATAAGATCATCAAGGCACAGAGGATTACAGAACAGGCTTTGACAGAAACGCTCCGACTCATCAAAGAAGGCGATATGGAAAAGGATATTGCCTTGGAACTGGAATATAAAATGCGAAAACTCGGTGCAGAGGGTGTATCATTTGACCTGATCGTGATATCGGGTGAAAAAACATCCATGCCGCATGGTGTGCCGGGAGAAAACAAAATCAAAAAGGGAGATTTTATTACCTTTGATATAGGCGCACTTTATCAGGGCTATCACAGCGATATGACAAGAACCTATGCTTTCGGTGAAGTGAGCGAGAAACAGAAAAGGGTCTACAATACGGTTCTTGAAGCGCAAAAGCTCGGACTCGAAGCCGTCAAAAGCGGTGTCTTGTGTAAGGATGTTGACGCAGCGGCAAGAGATTATATTTATCAGGCAGGCTTTGAAGGTTGTTTCGGACATTCAACAGGGCATGGTGTGGGGCTTGAAATTCATGAACAGCCCTTTGTTTCCCAAAAAAGCGATACTGTTTTGCAAAGCGGTATGGTTATCACTGTTGAACCGGGAATCTACCTTCCGGGAGAGTTTGGTGTCAGAATTGAGGATATGGTAGTTGTGACCGCTGACGGCTGTATCAATTTAGCGACACTGCCGAAAGAACTTAGTGTAAAATTATAATTGGCATATTACTTGCGGCGCGGCAATAAAAAATGGTTTTTATAAACTTGAGCGCGAAATAGGGATCGGCGGCTCGCCGGCGAAGGAATTGATTGTGCTGTAATTATTGACAAGTACCGCAAGATGTTATAAAATTAGATTATTGTTAAATTTCAGATGAGGAGAATTGATATGGTAACTTTTGAAACAGAGATCAATAATAAAATTGTAAAGCTTTATTCAAATGCACCGCTCAAAAATGCGGCAACGGCACTTCTGCGTACATTGAATAAGCTTAGCGGAGAAACCAATATTTTCAGCCCGAATTTTGTGGTAAATTACGGTTGGGCAAGATATTATCTCAGCAAAAGAAAAGATAAGAACAATGTTTACTATGTTGTTCAGACAGCGGATTATCAGAATGATCCTCTCAAACTCAGGACAGATGACTGTACGATGGCACTGATCGTTCAGAATATGCAGGTAGACACCAATATGAAGGCTAAGGTGAAAAAGCCTGAGCCTACTCTGTTCAGTGATACGATCTTGGTGCTGAAAGAGGCAATCAATGCACCTGACGTTTATCTGAACCGTACCGAGCCGACCAAAAACGGCGATTCAGGCTGGTATATGGGTTTGCTGAATGACGAAAAAGAGGGCGAGCATGAGCATGATGAATTTGTCACAGTTCATACAAGTGAACTGATGAAGATCAGGGGCGAGGCACTCCGTGTTCTCCAGATGCCTGTGGGTACGCTTGCGGTATTCCATGACAATACAATGACGGCTCTTGTGGATGGTGACGATAATCCGCTTGAATTCACAACAGCAGACGACAGAAAGCGTGCCGTTGCACAAAAAGCTACTGCCGAAGCAGCACAGGCTGAATCAGAAAATAAAGAAGATTCTGCAAAGGAATAATATATGTTTAAACTGAAATTACAGCAGGGCAAGGCAAGACGTGGGGAACTGATCACTTCCCACGGTATTGTCCAGACACCTGCTTTTATGAATGTAGCAACCTGTGGTGCAATCAAGGGGGCAGTGTCTGCTCTTGACCTGAAAGAGCTAAGATGTCAGGTGCAGCTTTGCAATACCTATCATCTTCATCTGCGTCCGAAGGATGAAAATGTCAGAAGGCTTGGCGGTCTGCATAAATTCACAAGATGGAACGGTCCGATCCTGACCGACAGCGGCGGATTTCAGGTGTTTTCACTGGCAAAGCTGAGAAATATCAAAGAAGAAGGCGTGACCTTTGCTTCACATATTGACGGGCATAAGATCTTTATGGGACCCGAGGAAAGCATGACCATACAGTCCAATCTTGGCTCCGATATTGCAATGGCATTTGATGAATGTATTGAAAATCCTGCCGAATATGATTATACAAAGCGTTCCTGCGACAGGACTTACAGATGGCTTTGCCGCTGCAAGGAGAAAATGGCGGAGCTGAATTCCCTTGAAACGACTATTAATTCGAAACAGATGCTGTTCGGAATCAATCAGGGTGCTACCTATGACGATATCAGAATCGACCATATGAAGCGTATTTGTGAACTTGACCTTGACGGCTATGCTGTGGGAGGTCTTGCAGTAGGGGAGAGCGCAGAGGAAATGTATCACATTCTCGATGTTGTCGAAGAATATATGCCGAAAGAGAAACCAAGGTATCTCATGGGTGTGGGAACGCCTGTGAATATTCTGGAAGCGGTTCACAGAGGAATCGATATGTTTGACTGCGTTATGCCGACAAGAAATGCACGTCATGCAAACGTATTTACATGGTCGGGGCGCAGGAATATGATGAATGAGAAATACTCTCTTGACGAAGAACCGCTCGACAGTGAATGTGACTGCCCTGTATGCAGGAATTTTGACAGAGCCTATATCCGGCATTTATTCAAAAGCGGAGAAATGCTTGCCATGCGTCTGTGCGTCATGCACAATGTGTATTTTTACAATACACTCCTGATGCGGGTCAGGGAAACGATTGAACACGGCACATTTGAGGAATTTTATACGAAATACAGAGAGATTCTTGATAAGAGAATATAAAATCTGTCACTTGCAGCTTTTTGAACAAGCTGATATAATATATATATATTGTATTTTGGAAAGGATTTAAGGAAAGATGTATTTTTTGTTTTTAGACCAGGCTGCCAATTCAACAGCAGTTGCAGCGGCTGAGGAAAATCCTTGGGCTACAGCGGCAATGTTCGGTTTCTGGATCTTGATTTTTGTAGCAATGTATTTTCTTCTGATTCGTCCGCAGAGAAAGAAGCAGAAGGAAGAAGAAGCAATGCGCAGCAGCATCGAGATCGGTGATGATGTTACTACTATCGGCGGTATTGTCGGTAAGGTAATTGCATTGCGTGAAGATGACGATACTTTTGTTCTGGAAACGGGTAGCGATAAAACACGTATCCGTTTCAAGAAATGGGCAGTAAGCTCTATTGATACACCTGAGAAGCAGCCTAAAGCTGAAAAAAAAAAAAAAAAAAAGTC
>CACYDD010000351.1 GCA_902773065.1 uncultured Ruminococcus sp.
TATCGGGATCTTCGGAATCATCAGAAACCTCGGAATCCTCGGCAGCAATTCCCTCAACATCAGTATCTGCTGATCCTTCTGTCTGTGATGAAGATTCTTCAATCGCTGCATCGGAGGATTCTTCTGTTTGTGTCGGGGATTCTTCAATCGCTGCAACGAAAGATTGTTCCGTTTTTGTCAAAGATTCGTCGGTAGATACTGCTGAAGATTTTTCCGTTACATGAATATAATTCTTATGACAGCCTGAACCCATCCAGCAGGAAAAAAGGATATCGCCCGGTTCAAGTGCATCAAATTTATAGATCAGATTATTGCCTTCTGCCAGCACGATATGATTCTGTGTTTTGTCAAAATCATCTGTCCATGCTTCATAGCCCGGTATTTTGACAGTAGCACCGCAGCCCTTTAGTTCTGTTCCTTCGGGTACACTGACATACCATTCTATGGGAGTACCTGCTTCCGCTTCGATCGGCTCTTTCCACAGATCTTCATAAGGTGTAATAATCACCTGCGGTTCGCTTTCGCTTTCCGCTGCATTTGCTGATACAGCAAATGTACTTATCAGAATAACAACTGTTATCATAGCTGATATAATTTTCAATTTCTTCATTTCCTATCATTCCTTTACCTGAATATTACGCATATTGTCTGCTGATTTGATATTATACAACCCACTTCTAAAAATCCGCTAAACCAATTCTAAACAATTTCTAAACTAAAAAATTGCCATGAGATTTTCATCTCACAGCAATTTATCATATCTGTTTGATTATGTTTACTTTCCGGCACAAAACTTATATCCTACACCCCAGACGGTCAGAATATATTCCGGCTCGGACGGTGTTTTTTCAATTTTTTCCCTGATCCGGTTGATATGTACCGTAACAGTAGCAGTATCTGCCGTTGAATCGATCCCCCATATCCTGTCAAGGATCGTATCCTTGGAAAATACAATATCGGGGTTTTCGGCAAGAAACAAAAGCAATTCAAATTCTTTGTTTTTGAGTTTTACTTCCCGGTCGCCGACAAATACCCGCCTTGCATTGACAATGATTTTCAGATCACCTGTTTTGATGATCTCTTCATTTGTTGTTTCAGGCTGTGAATGAAGAAGCCGTTCATGTATCTGTATATGCGCCTTGACACGTGCCACCAGTTCGGCAGGACTGAACGGCTTGGTGATATAGTCGTCAATGCCCAGACTCAGCCCCTTGATCTTATCAATATCATCCTGCTTTGCCGTCACCATGATAATAGGAACATTGCATTTTTTGCGTACTTCACGGCATATATCAAATCCGTTGATCCCCTCAAGCATGACATCAAGTATCAGCAGATCAAATCCGCCTTCCAGTGCAAGGGCAAGCCCTTTTTTTCCGTTTGTTTCGATCACAGGCTCAAAATCCGCAACAACAAGATAGTCTCTTTCCAGTTCCGCGATCAGAAGATCATCCTCAACGATCAGTATTTTGTTCATAGTTGTTGTCTGCTCCTTTTCCCACGCTTAATGACAAATAACCGCTTGTCCGCAGTGGAGGGAATAAATGCAGCATTCACGGACAGGTTTGTTAAAAAGCATATTGGCGGCTTCTTTGTAGAGTTTCAGCTGCAAACCATAGATGTCGGCAAGCTCAGACGGGTCTTTGACGCGGTCGGTTTTATAATCGACAATAACAAGACCGTCCTTTTCCTCGATGATACAGTCGATCGCACCCTGCAAAATGGATTCCGTCTTCTCATGGGGTTTTGCCGGTTCTTGAGAAAGCTCGCTGTTTCTCGGAACGGCAAGCTCACCCGGAATGTTGACAGTAAAGCGGTATTCTTTGTAGAGTTTTTCAGCATTTAACATCCGTCCGAAAAGGTCTGTTCGGGTAAATGCAAGAATATTTTCCGGAATGATCAGCTCTGCCTGCTCCGGTGACATGAATTTATTTTCAATAATACGGTTTTTCTCGGCTTCAAAACTGCCTGTTTTGTCAATTTCATCTTTGAGTGCATGAAAATCGGCATATTGCAGAAATTCATGTGTCGCCGTTCCTCTTTCGGTCGGAGAAGCTTTATCATCCCTTGCAAAATTCGGCTTGGAAGCGGCAACATATATGTGTGATGTTTCTTTATGTGCCAGCATGGAGGCAGACACCTTTGAAGGAATGAGTGTACTGATATCAGACTGCTCCTCTTCGGCAAAACGCTTTCTGAGGAACTCTGCAAAACCGGGATCAATATCAACCTTGATTTTTTCTTCTTTATATTCCGGACTGCTCTTGCCGTTTCCGATACAGTAATAATTCCATTCCGGTGCGTTTCTCACGGTTGCAAGCTCACCATCAAAATACCCCGAGTCTGCAAGCTGTTGTCTGAGTGTTACGACAGTATCGTTGACAAGGGCACACATAAGAAGCCAGTCGGAATAGGTGGTGCAGTTTACCACAGAAGTCGGATCGAATTTCTGCTCTGCTGTCAGCTGACTTCGTTTCGCAAGACCTGCAAGCTTTTTGGCATATTTCTCAGAAATTCCTTCTTTTTCTTCGTTTGCCTGACCTGCATTGACGGTCGAGATCATGATGAGTTTTTCTTTTGCTCTTGTCATGGCAACATAAAGAACTCTCATCATCTCGCTTTTTTCTTCGTTTTTGTTGGCTGAATCGATCGCACAAAACTGAACGGTATTATAGCGGATCAGCTTATCCGTGTCCATTGCCCTGATCCCGATACCGAGGTCAGAATGAAACCTGATTTTTGATGTATCATTTTTCGGAGGTGAATTCGTACCTGCAAGAATACAGATCGGAAATTCAAGCCCTTTGGAATGATGGATCGTCATGATACGCACAGCATTGGCAGGAACAACATCCGATACTTTGATGCCGCTCTTTGTTTCTTCCAGATATTTTACATGACGGACAAACCCTGTCAGACCGCCCGATGTGCCCGCTTCATATTCAGCGGCAAACTGAAGAAGCCTTCTCAGGTTCTGTACACGCAGACCTCCCCCCGGCATGGCATTCATCACAGAAATAAAACCTGTTTCTTCATAAAATGCACCAAGAAGCTTATCCGCAGGCATGGTGACGGATAAATTGCGGAAACGGCGGATTATTTTCATAAAATCCCTGCACTTTTTTGCAAACAGATCATCCTCATCACCAGCAAAACCAAGGATTTTTTTATAATAGCTTCGTCCCTTCTCCCCCTTTAACCGTGCCAGTTCATCGGGTGTAAAACCGAATACGGGACACATCAGGGACGCGATCAGATCGATATCGGACAATGGATTATTGAGAATTTTCAGAAATGACAATGCTGCCCTTACTTCATAACACTCCAGAAGATCAAAAGCTGTATCGGTGCAGGCAGGGATTCCCAGATTTTCCAGCTCTGCCGAATAGATATGCGCTTTATTTTTCACACTTCGCAGAAGAATACAGAAATCATGGTAATCTGCCCTGCGCAATACACCGTTTTCCGTTACCTGAACACCGTCCCTGATCATGCGGTCAATCAATTCAGCACAGTATTTTGCTTCTGCCTGTGTAATCTCTTCATCATTCTCTTCATCATTTTCTTCTGATTTGGAAACAGAAGCCTGGGCATATTCTACGATATGCAGTTCCGTTTCAACATCGCCGCTGATCTCGGGATAGACCGCACCTGCGGTAAGGCGGTGTGTTTCGTCATATTCAATCTCGCCTGCTTTTTCAGACATAAGAAGATCAAAAACATAGTTGACACTGTCAATAATACCGCTGCGGCTTCTGAAATTCCTGTCAAGAACGATCAGCGCAGGAAATCGGGGGTTATTTTCGTCATACAGTGTACTTTCGGCACATCGCTTCTGAAACAGCCTCGGTTCTGCCTCTCTGAAACGATAAATACTCTGCTTGACATCGCCTACCATAAAAAGGTTGTTTTCATTTTGAGAGATCGCCTTGAAAATGCTTTCCTGTACATCATTGGTATCCTGATATTCATCAACCATGATCTCGTAATATTTTTCTGCCATTTCCGCTGCAAATCCGCTTTTTTCATATTCGCCGCTTTCGCTGTTTTTATCGTAAAGCAATTCCAGCACCAGCCGCTCAAGATCATTGAAATCAAGCAAACCTTTTTCGGTTTTTGCAGCAAAAAATCTTTGGTCAAAATCTTTGATCAATCCGGCAAGACATGCCATGACAGGATAAAGCTTTTCATTGTTTTCTTTGATGAGCTTTTCTGTAAATACCGTATATCCCTGCATTTTTTTGATGACGATGTCTGCAAATCCGCTCAGATGCTTTGCCACAAAAATAATTTCAGGTTCTTTTGAAGATCCTGTGGAAATTTTCACCTTTTCAAAATCAGAGATCATTGCGGCAAGAGAAGCAATATTCAGATCATCCTCCGCAAAAAGTTCTTCCACATCACTCAGAAAATACTCATAGCTGTCAAAAGCATTCAATGCGCTAACATACATTTTTTTACTTTTTTGGGAATTCAGCTGTTCGATCATACCTCTGTATTCATATGCTTCCTCATAAAGCATACGCAGCTGCCGCACATATGGTTTTATTTCATTCATCAGATATCGTGCTGACGGATTTTGATTGATTTCGATCTCCGGATCATACCGGGAAAGACACCGCTCAAACCAGAGATCGGGAAAAGCGTGTGCCCTGTATTTATCGTAAACCATCAGAAGCTGATCCTCCAGATCAGAATCCAGCTTGCTGCCTGTCAGAAGCAGACTGAGATGACCAAAACTGTCGAATCTTTCCTTCCCTGCTTCATCCTCTTCCTCTGGCGGCTGATAATATTCCTCTATCACATCCGACATAATTTTTCGTTTCAGCTCATGAAGCTCAGGTTCCGAGCCGATACGAAAATCCCGGCTGATGCCGAAACGGAAGAAATTTTCTCTTACAACCTTGCTGCAAAAGCTGTCGATCGTACAGATATCTGCCGA
>CACYDD010000352.1 GCA_902773065.1 uncultured Ruminococcus sp.
ATGTGAAGTTGAAGCGATAGAAGCGACAGCCAAAAAGCACGGGCTGAAGGTCATTTACGATGCAGCACATGCGTTTGGCGTAAAATATAAGGGGACAGGAATTGCACATTTCGGGGACATGGCGATGTTCTCTTTTCATGCGACCAAGGTGTTCCATACGATAGAGGGAGGAGCTGTCAGCTTCCGGGACGAGTCTTTTGCCCACAAGCTTGATGATCTGAAGGATTTCGGGATAATCGACGCGGAAAACGTGAGATATGCCGGCGGTAACGCCAAGATGAACGAGTTTTGCGCTGCAATGGGGCTTTGCAATTTAAGACATGTGGATGAAGAGATCGCCAAACGCGGTAAAGCCGACAGAAGATACAGGGAGCGTTTGAGCGGTATCGAAGGCATAAAACTGTGCGATATACCTAAGGATATAAAACCGAATTTCTCTTATTTCCCGGTCGTATTTGACGGAATAAAATATAAAAGAGATATAATATTCGAAAAACTCGCGGAACAGGGGATAAACTCCAGAAAATATTTTTATCCGCTGACCAGCGACTATGCCTGCTACAGAGATCTGGACACGGCAGGCGGGTGGAAAACGCCTGTCGCGAAGAAAACGGCGGAAAATGTGCTGACACTTCCTATGTTTGCAGATCTGGACGTTGATACTGTTGACAGGATCTGCGATATCATTTTGGAGACCTCAATATGAATGAAGACCGGCTGATAAGTGTTATTATTCCTGTATACAATGTGTCGGAATATTTAAGGCAATGTATTGAAAGCGTTTTGCATCAGACATATAAAAACATAGAAATAATAGCTGTAGATGACGGTTCTACGGATGACAGCGCGGATATCTGTGACAAATATGCTGAAAAATATGAAAACTTCTTTGTAATACATCAGGATAATCAAGGCTTGGCAGGTGCCAGAAATACCGGGTTGAATAATTCGCATGGCGAAGTCATCATGTGGGTCGACAGCGATGACTATGTGGCCGGAAATTTCTGTGAGGAGGCGGCACGGGCATTTGAAAAGGGCGATCCGGATATTGTTTGCTTCGGAAATTTTGATCTCGACGCAGACACCGGTGATATCCGGGTCGGTTTTTCATATAAAGAAGAATACACAGCGGATACTGTCAGTGCTATGAAAGCGTTGACAGTACCTCAGGAAAGAGATAATGATCTTAAGATCGGTGATTCTGTTTGCACAAAGGCATTCAGGAGGGAAGTGTTTAACGGCGTGAGCTTTCCGCTCGGATCAAGGCAGGAAGATCTTGCAACTATGTACCGTTTAATTGACAGGGCTTATTCTGTAAAAATGATTCCGGCTGTTACTTATTATTACCGCATCAACCGGTACGGCAGCCTTACTAATACAAAAGCTTTTGAAAATTCTTGCGACATGATGTATGCGGAGACTGAGCGCTTTGAGTTTTTGATTTATAAATATCCGGAGCTCGCGGAACAGATTGCAGAGAATATCGTATATCTGCTCACCGATATTATAAAGAACATTGCAAGAGCCTTCCGCTCGGTGAAGTTATTTGAAGAAAATGAATCTGCAGAAAAAGCAGCAGACCGCATTCGCTGCTTTTGGAAGAAAAACAGAAAGACGACCCCTTTGAAAAATACGGACATTAAACACAAGGTGTTTTTGGATTTGTTCTCAAATAATAGCAATATGGCTGTTATAATTACGGGGCTGTTGGTCAGGACGGGCATATGGACATAAAGAAGAGAGAGGCGGATATTTTAGTCAGTATAATCGTTCCAGTTTATAACGGAGAAAAATATCTTGCTGAGTGCCTGAACGCTATAGCTGCACAGACATATAGTAATTTTGAAGTTATCATGGTTGATGACGGCTCGACAGACTCCGGCTCCGTTATCTGTGAAAGATATGCCCGGGACAATACACATTTCCGTTTTATAAGGAAAGAAAACGGCGGACCGGGGTCAGCATTCAATGCGGGATTAAAGGCCGCAAAAGGGCGATATATATTTTTTTCCGATCAGGACGATACGGTGAGCAAAGCATTATGCGCATCTGCAGTAAAGACTTTTGAAGAAACGGATGCAGATATTGTCTGCTTCGGCTATAAGGACTTTACTTCAAACGGGCAATATACGGATAAAGGGATGTCCTACCCGGAGAGGACAGTAACGGACAGCAATACCGCAATGAAAATGCTGCTCGAGGGAAAGATCAACAATGCCGTGTGGCAGAAGGCATATAAACGGGAGGTCTTCGAAGATTTCAGTTTCCCGGAGGAGAGACATATAGAAGACTTGCCTACTGCACATCTTCTGCTTGATAAAGCGAATAAGATCTGTTTTATTCCGGAAATACTCTATTATTATCGCAATGACAGTACCGGCAGTACCATGCACACAAGATCTGTCAGATATGATTACGATGAACTTCTCGGGAATATGGAAAGATTCGCATTTCTCATAGAGAAATATCCGGAGCTTGCGCTTTCGCTTGCGGAAACAATAAAGCTTCTGATCACGGCTTTTTTAAAGAGATCGTGCAGCGAAAAAAAGAGCGGCAGCTTAAATGAAAAAGACAGCCGGCTGATCGATGATATGCTTGAAAGAATTCATTCTTTCTGGCAGAATCACAGAGACTGCCTTGGCAATCTTACAGATATGCCGCACAGAATGCTGTTTGATGTTTACTGTGTGTTTCCCAAAGCCGCCTTGCGACTGCTGAATATTTATACCGGAAGCTGAAAGACGATATATGTTGGATTTTATTAAAAAATACAGGGAAATAATTGCATACCTGATAGTAGGAGTCCTGACGACTCTTGTCAGTTGGGTTGTTTATGCACTGCTTCGCGTAGTCATGGATATGAACGATCCGCTGCAGGTCCAGATCGCCGTTTTTATGCGGTGGTTTGCGGGAGTGCTCTTCGCTTATTTCACAAACCGGAAATACGTATTTCA
>CACYDD010000353.1 GCA_902773065.1 uncultured Ruminococcus sp.
CTGCCGCTGTTGAGATCTCTGATATCCTTGATACCGTATTTCATCATGGCAAGTCTTGTCAGACCAAGACCGAACGCAAAGCCTGTGTATTCATCGGGGTCAATGCCGCCCTCACGCAGAACATTCGGGTGGATCATACCGCACGGGCATAATTCAAGCCAACCGCTGTGCTTGCAGGAAGGACAGCCGTCGCCGCCGCAGATCAGACAGCTGATATCAAGCTCAAAACCCGGCTCGACAAACGGGAAGAATCCCGGACGCAGACGGACCTTGATATCCTTTCTGAATACTTCGGAAAGCATAGTTTTCATAAAGTAAATAAGGTTGGAGATGGAAATATCCTTGTCTACCATCATACCCTCCATCTGGAAGAAGGTATTTTCATGGCAGGCATCGGTCGCTTCGTTTCTGAAACAGCGTCCCGGGAAGATTGCCTTGATCGGCACACCTTTGTTGATCAGGTCGGGACCATATTTTCTGAGAATTGCATTCTGAGCCGCAGAAGTCTGTGATTTCAGAAGTTGACCGTTTTCAAGATAGTAGGTATCCTGCATATCTCTTGCAGGGTGATGTTTCGGGATATTGACTGCTTCAAAACATTCATAGTCTGTTACTACCTCGGGATAATCCTCTACTGTAAATCCCATTGATTTAAAAATCGCTTCACACTGTCTCTGTACCAGTGTGATCGGATGATAAGAGCCCATTTCCTTTGCCGCAGGAGATGAGATATCAAATGTCGGCATGGAAGCGATTTCAAGCTCAATTTGTTTCTTTTTCAGTTCCTCTGTTTTGGCTTCTATCTGAGAAGCCGCAAATTCCTTGAGCTTGTTGACATCTGCGCCGAATGCTTTTTTCTGATCCGCCGCAAGCTCTTTCATCCCCTTCAGAAGAGCTGTAATACTGCCCTTTTTTCCGAGATAAGAAACTCTCATTCTGTCGATTCCCGTCAGGTCGGCAACCGCCTCCAGTTCCTTCTCGATTTCCTCTTTCAGATTCAAAATTTTCTCGTCCACTTTCTAACCCCCGTTTTATAATGCATAATTCATAATGCATAATGCATAATGATGTGCTGAGATGAGTTTTTGACAAAACCTGAGGTTTTTACCACAGTAGAAGTTTGTCTATATTAACTGAAACAGCACGTTCATGCATAATATTCTGTTTTATATAAAAGTGCAAACCGATTGCGGCTGCATCTTAAATATCAATATTTTTTGTTATAACAAGTGAAAAACATCTTGGCATTGCTTATCTTTCACTTTTTTGACGAACTTGCCGCCGTCATTCATTATGCATTATGCATTAAAAAAGGTCCCTTGTGCAGGAGAACTGCACAGGGACGAAAATGATTCCGTGGTACCACCCTGATTCTGCTTTGACATAGATGTAAAAGCACTCATCAGACCTGTAACGGAGTCGTCCGTTGCGGCCTAATATCGGTGGAATTCAGCCGCACCGCTCAGAAGGGAACTTCACTGCACGTGTTTTACGCTCCGCTTTCAGCCTTTGGCAGAGCATCTCTGTCCGAAAAACTTTCGGCAGTTACTTTCTTCGTCATAGCGTTATAAAGTTATTATACCACATTTATCCGAAAATGCAAGCATGGATATATAAAAATGTTGTATTGCTTTAACACAGGTTATCATTAAAAATGCAAAGTTTTGCATAAAATATCTTGAAGTTACATAAATAATTTGTTATAATGAATAAAAGTGTTGATGTTACGGTTATTTTACGTTCGCAGGCAGGAGGGATCAATGTGGGCGATAAGAAAAAAGAAGAAGTAAAAGAAAAAAAGGAGAAGGAAAAAGAGAAAGAAAGCAGAGAAAAGGCAAAACCGCTATCAAAAGCACAACTGAAACCGACAAAACTGTATTCTCCCCCGGATTTCCCTTATCATAACAGGGAACTAAGCTGGATGGATTTTAACAGCAGGGTTCTGGAAGAAGCATTTGAAAAGGAAAATCCGATTCTGGAACGGCTCAATTTTCTTGCGATAACGGCATCGAATCTGGATGAGTTTTTCATGGTTCGTGTGGCAGGGGTGATGGATAAGCTTCATTCGCCGAAGAGCCGCAAACCCGATGAATCGGGTATGACAGCGGAACAGCAGTTTGCAAGGCTGACGGAAAAAATACATGAATTTGCTAAAAAGCAGTATTCATGCCTGAACCGTTCACTTCTGCCGACACTGAGAAAACATAAAATACGTTTTTTGAAAACAGAAGAGCTGAACAAATCACAGAGGCAGCAGGTGGATAAATATTTTGATAAATTTATTTTCCCTGTGCTGACACCGCTTGCAGTAGATACATCAAGACCGTTTCCGCTGCTTGCCAACAAAAGCCTGAATATTGCGGTGCGTTTATCCAAGGAGGGTGAGGATATCTTCGCTGTGGTGCAGGTGCCGTCGATACTGCAAAGGTATTTTGAGGTTGACTCGGACAGCGGCAGAGCGTTTGTACTGCTGGAGGATATTATTATCGATAAGCTTTCGGAGCTTTTTGAACTGTATAAGATCAAAGCTTGTTGTCCGTTCAGAATCACAAGAGACAGCGACCTTGATATTGACGAGGAAGCGGATGATCTTCTGGTTGAGATCAAACATTCGCTGAAAAAACGTCAGAGGGGCGACCCTGTCCGACTGGAGCTTGTGGCGAAATGCGATGAATCACTGAAAAATTTCCTTGTGGATATGCTGGATGTCAGCAGTAAGGAAATTTATGATGTCAGCGGACCGCTTGATTTGACATTTCTGTCAAAATTCTGCCGCATAGAGGGTCTGGATGACTTGCGTTTCAAGCCGATCACGCCTGTTGAACCGCCGGCTGATTTCTTTGGCTATGATGATATTTTCAAGGCAATAAGGGAAAAGGACAGAATGGTTCATCACCCCTATGAAAGCTTTGACAGTGTGATCAAGTTTATCAATCAGGCGGCAAAAGACCCCGATGTTCTTGCAATCAAACAAACCTTGTATCGTGTCAGCGGACATTCTCCGATCATAGCGGCACTGATCAAAGCAGCAGAGAACGGTAAGCAGGTAACAGTGCTTGTGGAGCTGAAAGCAAGATTTGACGAGGAAAATAATATTGAATGGGCAAAAAAGCTTGAAAAAGCAGGCTGTCATGTTATATACGGCTTGCAGGGACTAAAAACGCATTGTAAGATTGTGTTGGTTGTTCGCAGGGAAGAGGACGGCCTCAGACGTTATCTTCACATGGGCACGGGTAACTATAACGACAGCACCGCAAGATTCTATACCGATATCGGTATGTTTACCTGCAATGAGGAATTCGGGGAAGATGCTTCCTCGCTGTTTAATGTTATCACAGGCTACAGCACACCGCCTGTATATAATAAAATGAAAGTAGCACCGACAGGTCTGCGTGATTTCTTTGAAGATATGATAAGCCATGAAACCGAAAATGCCGCCGCAGGACTGCCGTCGGGAATCGTGGCAAAGGTGAATTCACTGGTAGACCCGAACATTATCAAATTGCTTTACGAAGCTTCTCAGGCAGGTGTCAAAATCACACTGATCGTCAGGGGAATCTGCTGTCTTGTGCCGGGAATCAAGGGAATCAGTGAGAATATCACAGTACGCAGTATTGTAGGTCAGCTTCTGGAGCACAGCCGTATTTTTATCTTTGAAAACGGCGGCAACAGAAAAATCTATATGGGTTCTGCCGATTGGATGCAGAGAAATCTTGACAAAAGAGTTGAGCTTGTGTTCCCGATCGAGGACAGTGAGCTGATCGACCGCTCCTTTGGGATTGTGGAAACAATGCTGAAAGACGTTCTGAATACGAGAATACAGAACCCCGATACGACCTATGAGCTTCTTGACAGAAGGGGCAAAAAACCCCACAACTGCCAGAGAGAATTTTCTGATATGGCGAAAAAGGCATTAGGCGAAAAGAAAACAGTCGTCACAGAGGAGAATAAGTTCAAGCCTCTTACAAAAAACAACAGTGATATCATTACATGACAGATATACTGAAAAAAATTAAAATAAATTTACAGTAAA
>CACYDD010000354.1 GCA_902773065.1 uncultured Ruminococcus sp.
ATAATAACCGAAAATTTATCCTGTAGTTTAGTAGTCATAACAAACACCGCTTTGGTAAAATTATACACATTTCATTCCACATTATACATTTTTATTATATCATCTTATTTAAGTAATTTCAATAATAATTTAAGTGGTTAATAATTTGTTTACAATTTAATAAAAATAAATTGGTTGATTTATATCATAAAACAGATTGTCAAGTTTTAATATAATATGTTATAATATGGAATAATGATATTCGCTGATAAACTGATCTTTGGATTTTAGAGTGACCAAAGGACAGCCGGCTACGCGAATTGACAGCATAGAAGGTACTATGCTGTGATATTGGGGAGGTTTTGTAATGGACTTTGATGCATTTTCCGCAGGTGTTGAACCCGGCGGATTGAGAAATACAAGGGAAATAGGTATATTAATATGTTATATGCTGACAAATATAAAAAATCCGTTTTCCAAAAAAGATTTGATCGAAATTATACAGACAAACGGAATTGCTAATTATTTTGAAGCTGCCTCTGCCCTGTCTGAACTGATCAAATATGGAAATATTGATATTGGCGAAAATGATGATATGATCAATATCACCAAGGGAGGCAGGCTTGTTTCGCAGCAATTAAGCTCCGGGCTTTCTCTTTCCGTCCGCCAAAAGGCATTGTCAGCTTTAATGAAACTGACAGAACGAAGAAAAATAGAAAAAGAAAATCCTGTTGTAATAACGGATGCGGAAGGCGGCGGATATAATGTCAATCTGCGCATTACAGACGGAATTAGAGATTTGGTCTCCCTGACAATGTTTGTTCCCGACAGAGCAGATGCCAATGTAGTAAAAAGAAATTTTCATGATAACCCTCAGCGATTGTATTCCTTGATACTGGCATCCGTGATAGGTGAAAAAGGGATGATCCAAGAAGCGATAAAGGAGTTAAGAAATGAGCAGTAATATTAACAAGATCAATTTTAAAGAAGCAGAATACTTTTATAAAAGCGAACATGCTATTGTAGATTACAGTCAGATGCAGAGTTTCAGTTTTATCAAAAGCTGTATTGAAATTTTTGCTTATTACGGTGTCAATGTGTTTTCACCGGCTGATGTAAAAGAATTTTTTGAAAAAATACAATTGGTTCAGAAGAAAAACGGGAAAGTATTTATTCCTTCCGCTAAAAAGGTGGATGGTGTAATGGAATGTTGCCTGTTCCCTTCCTCTTGTTATTTATCCCACAGCGAGGAAGGTTATCATATTGAAAAATGGAATTCTGACGGCTACAAATACGAAATAGCCTCTGCTTACAGCAAAGGCTATATTTGATTAAGTTTATTCCATATATTTTTTTCTCAGCTTATGGACAGTTACTCTGGCTGCTATCACAGATATGATGACAATGATTGCAAATCCGATCAAGGTAAGAATCACAGAATCATCCGGCTTTTCTTCATGACTTGTGACATCAAATTCATGGATCACTGTATCATTGCTGTTTTGTTCTGAAGTAAGGCTGGTTTCTTCTTCGGGAAGTTCATCGCTTTTATCATTATCAGAAGTATTCTTAAGACGCCCTGACTGACCGGAAGGTTGTTTATTTTCTTTACTCCTTTCAGATTTACTGCTCTTTTGTGTTGTGCTGTTTTTTGAATTGATATTATTTGTCGTTTTTTGAGTAATCTCTGAACCGTTTTGTGAAACGCTGATTGCCAGATCGGGTACAGATAAACATATCGCTTTTTCCTGTTTGAAATTGACTGCTTCGTAAAATTCGGAAGAAAAATGGTAGGTTGTTTCTTCACTCTGATATGGCTCAAATCTGAATTTTATGATTGATTCATTGGAAGGACGGCTCTTGATCATATAAATCAACTTAATTTCGCCTTCTGTATCATTATATTTCAGATAATCTTCGGAAGTTTTATTTTCAATAATACAGGATTTGAGCTTTAATTTCTTGCAGTCATAAATTAGTGAAACGTAAACAGCACCTAAATTTTTGTTGTCTGAAATATTCAAAAATACATTAAATGCTTTTCCGGGTTTGATATTTTCTTCAGCACTGAGTGACATATCGATATTGCTTTTCGCAAATACCGTTATTGTTCCTATAGATATGAATATCACAAAAACAATCAATATTGACAGCAGTCGTTTGATAATATCACCTCCTCGCATCAAACTATCAGTATAAATCAAAACACCACCGAAGTGGTGTTTTTCTTATCCTTATGATTCTTCGTTCTTATTGTTTTTATGCTTTTCTTCAATCAGCTTTTCAAGTTCCTCTTTGTTGAAACGATAGATTTTATTGCAGAAATGACAGCTTGCTTCTGCATGACCCTTTTCTTCTGCGGATGCTATGATATCTTCATCACTCATCATCATAAAAGCTCTCTCTACCTTTTCCCTGCTGCAAGCACAGATATAATCGATAGGCATTTCATCCAGCACTTCCACCTCAAAGCCTTCCAGCGCTATGTCACAGATATCTTTAATGCTCAATCCCTTGGCAAGCATTGTTGTAACCGGTTCAAGTTTTTCGATATTTTTTTCAATTTGTGTGATCGTAGATTCATCTGCCCCGGGAAGCAGCTGCAAAAGAAAACCTCCCGAAAGAAGAACTTCATGGTTTTCTTTCTCAAGAAGTACGCCAAGTGCACATACCGTAGGGATCTGTTCGCTTGTAGCATAATAGCTGGTGATATCTTCTGCAATTTCTCCTGAAACAAGCGGCACCATTCCGATATACGGTTCTCCTGAACCGTAATCACGCATAACATTGAGCACACCTGTTTTGCCTACTGCCTTTCCGACATTCAGTTTTCCGTTTTCATAATATTCCGTCGGACAGCCGGGATTCTGAACATAGCCACGAACATTTCCTCTGCTGTCGCTTACGGCAATGACTGCACCTGTATCGCTGTTATCACCATTAACTCTCAGTGTGATCGATGCATCCTTTTGTTTGAGCTGTGCACCCATAATAGAGCAGGCTGTCAGAAGTCTGCCAAGTGCTGCTGTGGCAACAGGTGACGTGCGGTGGATTTTCGAAGCCTTGAATACGATATTTGAGGTTTCAGCTGCCGAAATTACAACTGCACCATCCGATGTAATACATCTTATAATCTTATCATTACTCATTTTCATTTCTTCCTTATTACATAAATTTTTCTTTGTGAAGTTTCACCGGGCGGCTCAAACGACATATCGTCATAAACAGCTTCAACTGTCAGATCAGCTGCTTTCACAAGCTGTTTTAATTCTTCATCGGTATACGCTCTCTCAGTAAACTGTTCTGAACTTCTGATATATGATTTGCCCCGCGGTTCGAAAAAGTCAAGCGTGATGATCACTTTATGATTCTTCTCATTATAATTATTCTGCCACGCACAAAATACCTTTTCTGTATCATAAATATAACAGTTATCACCCAGTATTTCGCGATGTTTATATACCGTGTTGGCATCGAAAACAAATAATCCGTCTTTTTTCAGATAATATGATATCTTTTCAAATGCTGTACCAAGTACCTTTTTTGAAGTAATATGATTAATGCTGTCAAGTGTACAGATACAGGTATTGATTTCTCCGAAAAGTTCCAATTCCTGCATTTTCTGACACAGAAATAATATATCAAGCTCTTCTTCACACGCTTTTCTCTGAGCCTCAGACAGCATATCTATAGAAGCATCTGCCCCGAAAATATCAAGCCCTCTTTTTTTCAGCTCGATCGTCATACTACCTGTTCCGCAGGCAAGGTCAAGGGTCAGCCCGAGAACATGATTATGCCGTTCAAACAGTCTGAGAAGATAATCTGCTCTGTCCTGATAATTGACATTTTCGGTCAGTAAATCATAGTATTCCGCAAAATAAGAATAGCTCAATCCTGCTTCTCCTCCGATTCTTTTTTCAGCCGTTCAAAGGTAAGCGTATAGCCGTCACTTCCGTAATTCAAAGAACGGTTCACACGGCTGATCGTAGCAGTACTTGCCCCTGTTTCCTTGACAATTTCATTATATATTTCACCCTCGCTTAGCATTTTCGCAACAACATAACGCTGTGCCATTGCCTTGATTTCGGGTACTGTGCAAAGATCATCAAAAAATCTATAACATTCATCAACAGTCCTGAGCGTAAGTATCGCTTCAAACAAAGCATCTGTACTTGAATTTTTGATTTTCGGATTCATGATCCTTCCCCCATACGGAATTAATTTAGTACTA
>CACYDD010000355.1 GCA_902773065.1 uncultured Ruminococcus sp.
ATCTGAAAAGAAATGCCGCACTGGCTACAGCTTATACGTTGTCTGAAACGGCACTGAAAGAGTATAAAGACAAAGTAGTGGAAGTGATTGGTGAGAAAAAAGCGGAAACCGTCAAAGATGTGATAGCGAAAGACAAAATAGCCAAAGATCCTGTTTCGACAAAAGAAATCATTATCACCGAACATGGTAACACTTTGTGCTATGATGCACTGTCGGGAAGATATTTCAAATCGGATATCGATAAGCTGAAAAAAGCAGAAAACGAACTGAATCAGAAAATGCTTAGTGAGATGTATATTACACTTAACGTATTTTATTACGAAATTGGTTTAAGTGAAATCAAACTGGGTGATGAACTTGGCTGGAACATCAATACAAGCGGCTTTATCAGTCTTGAATTCAGTTCCCAGCTTGCAGAGGATGGCACACCGTGTCTTGTTCTGGGCTACCATGTAGCACCGCAGTATGATTTTGACTGATTCGCAAAAATCGCAAAGACTTTTATGGAGAAATCCATAACATATTTTATATTCTGAAAGGAGCGCCAAAAATGGATGCTAACGAAATCATGACAAACGAAGAGGTTGCTGAAACAGTAACAGAGGAACTCGCAGTTGCCGGAAGTTCTTGCAAAGGAATCAAAGTTGCTGCCGGAATCGGTATTGTGCTTGTTTGTGGAGTTATTATCTACAAATTTGCAGCGAAGCCGATGCTGGCAAAGCTTAAAACCAAGAAGCCGGAAGCGAATGTAATCGAACCTGTAAGCGAACCTGTAAGCGAAGATGAAGACTCCGACGAAGCTTAACGGAAACTTTTGTTAGGATGACCGAACGAGAGGGAAAGCAAAATAAAAAAGCTTTCCCTCTTTGTTTTTACGAGGAGGCAGAGATGGAAGAGTTTAAACCAAATTCGCATAAATCAAAGGAAGAAAAGCAGGAAAAGAAAATCGAAAAGGTTGTCAGCGGAACTGTTAAAGAGAAAAAGAAAAGCGAGATACAGAAATTTGCTGATGTATTTATTCAGGAAGATGTGAATAATGTCGGCTCTTATATTTTGCAGGATATTCTTGTTCCTGCTGTAAAAAAGGCAATTTCAGATATCGTGACAAATGGTATCGATATGATCCTTTACGGAGAAACGGGCAGAACAAAGAAAAAATCGCCGTCATCAAATGTATCATACAGAAGTTACTATGAAAGAGAGAAAGAGCATGACCGTGATAGATATGCTTCACGAGGCAGAAGCAATTATAGCTACAATGATATTATCATAGATAACCGTGGAGAAGCGGAAGAGGTTCTTTCCAGAATGGACGAGTTGATTGATACATACGGTCTGGCGAGTGTTGCAGATTTCTACGAGCTTGTTGGTGTTACCGGTCAGTATACCGATAACAAATACGGTTGGACGGATATTCGTAATGCTTCTGTTGTCAGGGTGCGTGACGGATATATTATCAAACTCCCTAAAGCTCTTCCGCTGAACTGAAGAAAGGCGTAATAATGACGGAAGGATATTTTACATCTTACGGTTATATGGGATTGGTGGACGGACGATGGATATTGTTTGCCACCGAAGAAGAATATTATGAATATTTACAGGAGGATTAAAATGTACGAATCGGAAGACCGGCTTGTATCTCATCCGAAACACTACCAGTCAGAAACAGGCTTGGAAGTTATTGACGTGATAGAGGCTTTCACCTTTGACCTGAAAGGAATCGAAGCCACAGATACAGGCAACATCATCAAATATGCCTGCCGTTGGAGCAAGAAGAACGGCATACAGGATCTTGAAAAAATCCTGTGGTACACACAACACCTTATCGACCATCTTAAAAAATTAGAACAGGAGAATGATAGCTATGAAAAATGAACTTATGAAATCAGTCGGCATGACCGTCAGCAAAACCTTTCACAAAATAGGTTTTGGTCTCAGAAAACACAGTCCCGAAATACTGATCGTTGCCGGGGTTGCAGGAACAGTGATCAGTGCGGTAATGGCTTGCAGAGCTACCACAAAAATCGGTGATATTCTTGATAAATCAAAAGAGGATATTGACACAATTCATAATTGTGCCAACGATGCCGACATGGCAGAAAAATACACAGAGGAAGACAGTAAAAAAGACCTGGCGGTTGTTTATATTCAGACGGGGGTAAAAATTATAAAACTGTACGCACCTGCTGTGATTCTCGGAACTCTGTCAATTACAAGTATCCTTGCCTCCAATAATATTCTGCGTAAAAGGAATGTTGCCCTGGCAGCGGCTTATTCAGCAGTCGATACGGGCTTCAAGGAATACAGGAGCAGGGTTGTCGAACGTTTCGGAGAGGAAATTGACAAAGAACTGAAATACAACATCAAAGCAAAGAAAATCGAAGAAACTGTTATCGATGATAACGGCAAGGAAATCAAAGTTGAAAAAGAAGTGAAAATCGCCGGTCCGAATCTCGCAAGTCCTTATGCGAGATTTTTTGACGAAAGCAGTTCTGCATGGGAAAAAGATTCGGAATACAATCTGATGTTCCTCAGAGCACAGGAGCAATATGCGAACGATAAGCTGAGAGTTAACGGACATTTATTCCTGAACGAAGTATATGATATGCTTGGCGTTCCACGAACCAAAGCGGGGCAAATCGTTGGTTGGGTTTATGATGAGGAAAATCCTCTGGGTGATAACTATGTGGACTTTGGCATCTATGATATCAACAAAGAGAAATCAAGAGATTTTGTAAACGGTTACGAACGAAGTATTCTTCTCGACTTTAACGTTGATGGGGATATTCTTGACCGTGTATAAAAAATCCGACAAACGAAATGAGGTAATAATAATGGATAAAAAAGCAATTTCCAAGCTGACTGCAATTTGTGTCACGATTGTTTGTGCAATATTTATATTTCAGAGTTGCACACATGGTGATACAGTTCAGGCAGAAAAAAACAAGAATGATGTCAGTACGGTAAAAGTAGGCACACTAACTTCTGAAATTGCCTACCCTGCTGTGATATATCAGGAAGTATCGGAAGAAACTATGGATGAAGAATTTGATGTCAGGCTGATTGCTCTTGTAACGATGGCAGAGGCGGAAAGCGAATCCGACGAAGGCAAGAGGTTGGTAATCGATACAATACTCAACCGTGTCGATTCCGTATATTTTCCTGATACGGTATATGACGTGGTGTATCAGCCGTATCAGTTTTCTTCTATGTGGGACGGAAGGGCAGACTGCTGTGAGGTCAGGGAAGATATTTGTGAACTTGTTCGTGAAGAAATGAATGACCGAAGTAACTATGACTGTATATTTTTCAATTCGGAAAATTACAGTGATTATGGTGTTCCACTGTTTCAGGTGGAAAATCATTATTTTTCAAGCTATGAATAATCAGAAAGGATGGTATTTATGAGTAACGCGTTAGCCTTTGTATCTTGTACGCTTGCCGCTATGGCAGGAATCTGTTTTGTAAGTGGAATTGCGGTTCTGTCCGGCGGAAGGAAGTGTTGAAGATGGAAGTTCTGGAAAACCTCATAACCTCGCTGGATTATATTCTTGATACCAAACGCAAAAGGCATATCACCGGAGGAATTCTGCTGAGTATCTCTACACTATTCGGCGGTCTGGCATTAACGGTTATGACGATAAGAAAAGAGGAGAATAAAAATGAATAAACCGAAGGATTTTGTTATATTTTTATGCGGAGCGGCTGTCGGTGCTTTTCTTGCATGGAGATATACCAAAAACAAGTATGAGGATATTCTTCAGGAAGAAATTGATTCGGTGAAGAAGGCTTTTTCTAAAAAGTCGGATGAAAACTTCAATGACAAGGAACCTGTCAGTGAGTATGTACCAACCGAACACGATGTTTCTGTTCTCACAGATGAACTTAACAAAAGTTATATTTCACCTGATGAAGAAAAGACAAAATCGGATATTCCGTATATTATTCCGCCTGAGGAATTCGGAGAATTTGAGGGCTATGAAACCATAAGCCTTACATATTATGCCGACGGAATTCTGGCAGACGACAACGATGTAAAGATTGATGATGTGGAAGATATTATCGGAAGTGAATCACTTGAGCATTTTGGTGAATATGAAGACGATTCTGTATTTGTCAGAAATGACCGATTAAAAAGTGATTATGAGATCCTTTTGGATCAAAGGGATTATTCCGATGTTATTAAAAATAAGCCATATCTGATGGAGGACAAATGACAAGAAAAGAGCTTAATAATCTGTACTTTGAATGGATGTATCAGCTCGTGGACGGCGAAGGATATTCTGAGGGGCTTTCCTATCGGAAACTTTTCAAGCATTTGCATGAAACGGAATTTATATTTTCTGTTCCTATGGATGCGAACAGAGCGGACGACGGAACAGACCTCAGATATCGCTTTGCTTATGAAAAATCCTATGACAATCGTATCATTGCCGCTTATCTTGACGACAGACCTTGTAGTGTACTGGAAATGATGGCCGCTTTATCGCTCCGATGCGAGGAGCATATTATGGACGACCCTGATATTGGCGACCGGACAGGACAATGGTTCTGGGGCATGATACGGAATCTGGGACTGGATTCTATGGATGATTCCCGTTTTGATGCGGTTTATACAGATGATATTATCAGTCGGTTTCTCGAAAGGGAATATTCTCCCGATGGTGGCGGCGGATTATTCACTGTCAAAAATTGTATGTACGATTTGAGAGAAATCGAGATATGGTATCAAATGTGCTGGTACATGGACAATATGATTTAAACGGAGGTAACGATAATGGACAAATTGATATTTGTAGTAAACGGTGGAGATGTAACGAGCAGAATGTTTTCTGCTATGAGAAAGCTGTCAAAAAGACATATGAAAACAGATAGAATGCTGAAGCTGTTTGCTGTGGTGTTCGGATTGAATTATATTTCTCAGGCACTTTATGACAAACGGCTGAAAGACGAAATTATGATGCTGAAATGTGAAATTGAGAAGCTAAAACAGCAAAACGGAGAGTAATAGAAATGATGGACTTTTTAATGATTTCAACCCGTACCAAAAAGCAGGGCATAATAGAAATCTATCCGAAGTTTATTATTAAGAAAAGCTCCGACCTGATGATTCGAGGCGGTGATTTCTATGCAATCTGGATCGAAGAACTTGGTTTATGGTCAACCGATGAGCAGGATGCACTTTGGCTGATTGACCGGGAATTGGACAGATATGCTGAGGAACACCGCAGTCATTTCGATTCCAATGTAAGAGTACTTCATATGTGGGATGCTGAATCGGGAATGATCGATTTCTGGCATAAATACTGTCAGAAACAGATGAGAGATTCTTTTCATATGCTGGATGAAAAACTTATATTTTCCAATACAGAAA
>CACYDD010000356.1 GCA_902773065.1 uncultured Ruminococcus sp.
ACGCTATTATCGTGAAAAATCAGGTATGGAGCAGAAAACACTGGCAAATGCTGTCGGTGTACTGACCTCTGCTGTCAGCAACTGGGAAAACGGACGCTCACGCCCCGATATCAATCTGCTGCCGAAAATCTGCAAAGCACTGCATATTACTTTCTATGATCTGTTTGATATGCAGAACCCGATCATGATCAATGCTCCATGTCAACAAAAGCTTATTGACAGCTACGAACAATTATCGGCAGGACATCGACATACGATAGATAAAATGATAGAAACACTTCTGCAAGTGGAACTGGCAGAAAACTGCCCCGATCTGCGTATGCTGCTGTATTTTAACAGAAGTCTTGCCGCAGGTATCGGCGATCCGACAGAGTTTGAGGATGAAGCAGAACCGGTCTATGTTTATGCCACTCCGGAAATCGCTCATGCCGACAGTATCTTCAAAATAAACGGCGACAGCATGGAACCCCGGTTTCATAACGGACAAGATGTGCTTGTACAGCGAATCAGAGGAAGCTCCGACCTGAAATACGGAGAAATCGGTGCATTCATCGTTGGAAATGAAACCTATATCAAGCAATATGAAAAGGACGGACTGCACTCCCTGAATCCTGATTATCCGGTAATGCACTTTGAAGAGGAAAATGCTGTTTATCTGATCGGCAGAGTTCTGGGGGTATTTGATCCCGAAGGCTATGCAAAACAATCAGATATCGACAGGTATAAGCTGATTCACAGTGAGGAAATATAAAATTGCCGCCCGAAAATCACAAAAAGGAGGAAAACGGTGATGAAACGAACCTCGGAAAAAGTTTATGTAAAAGTGAATACCGATTTTGACTCCACCGGCTATATGCAGCCGCGTTCCATTATCTGGTCTGACGGCCGTATTTTCAAGATCGACGCTGTTAAGGACTTTCGCCCTGCTTCAACCCTCCAAAGAGGCCGCAGCGGTGATTGCTATACCGTTGTGATTCACGGAGAAGAAAAATTATTGTTTTTTGAAAAAACAAGCGAACTGTTCACTGCCCGTATTGGTCGGTGGTTTGTTGAATGTCCGATTATATCCGAATGAAAGATAAATTTTGGATTATTTTAAAAACTGTTGGTTTATCGTTTATGGTGCGGCAAGAAATCTGTGCATTATAGGAACTTGAGTGCGAAATTGACAGCGGAGGCACTCCGCCCCCTGCACCCGCATATTTAGCAGGATACAGTATAAGGAGAGTTGTTTTGGAACACACATATATAGCGATTGATTTGAAAAGTTTTTATGCCAGTGTGGAATGTGTGGAGCGGCATCTCGACCCACTTTTGACAAACCTTGTTGTGGCGGATTCCTCACGAACAGAAAAAACGATTTGTCTTGCGGTATCTCCGTCACTGAAAGCATACGGGATTCCGGGACGTGCAAGACTGTTTGAAGTTGTTCAAAAGGTAAAAGAAGTCAACAGCAAACGCCTGTCGGCAGCGATCCAAGGCGGATATCTGCAAAAAAATGAAAGGGGCGAATATTGTTTTTCTTCGTCCTCTTTTCATGCTCCTGCACTTGTTGCCGACCCTTCTCTCGAACTGTCCTATATTACAGCTCCGCCGAGAATGAAATTTTATGAAGAGTACAGCACAAAAATCTATTCCATCTATTTAAAATATATCGCTCCCGAAGATATTCATGTCTATTCCATTGATGAAGTATTTATCGATGTCAGCCGCTACCTGAATACTTATCATATGACGGCACATGAGCTGGCAATGACAATGATCCGTGAGGTTTTATATACAACAGGAATCACTGCAACCGCTGGAATCGGCACGAATATGTATCTTGCAAAAATCGCTATGGATATTTCGGCAAAACATATGCCGCCCGATAAGGACGGTGTAAGAATTGCGGAGCTTGATGAAAAGTCATACCGCCGCACTCTTTGGGAACATCAGCCGCTGACCGATTTCTGGCGAGTCGGCAAAGGCTATGCAACAAAACTGAAAAACTACGGCATATACACAATGGGTGATATTGCAAGGTGTTCTGTTGAGAATGAGGAGTTTCTTTATAAGCTGTTCGGTATCAATGCGGAACTGCTGATTGATCACTCATGGGGCGTTGAACCCTGCACAATAGAGGATATCAAGAATTTCAAGCCTCAGTCAAAATCCATCAGTCAGGGACAGGTGTTGTCATGTCCGTACGATTTTGAAAAGGCAAGACTTATCATCAAAGAAATGACAGAACTGTTGGTGCTTGACCTTGTTGACAAAAGGCTTGCAGCTGATCAGATCGTGCTGACAGTCGGTTATGATATTGACAACAGAGGATATTCGGGAGAAACCGAAACCGACCGCTACGGCAGAAAAGTACCAAAACAGGCACACGGCTCAGTCAATCTTGATAAACAAACTTCTTCCCTACGTCATATCATCGGAAAAACGCTGGAGCTTTTTGACAGAATTGTCAACAAAAAGCTTCTTGTACGGAGAATGTATGTTGTCGCCAACCACACTGTTCCCGAAGATGAAATAACAAATGAACCTGTTCAGCTCAGTCTGTTTGATGATCCGAAAGACACCGAAAAATCTCAGCAGCACGAAAAAAAAGAACGCAGCCTTCAGGAAACTGTCATACGGCTGCGAAA
>CACYDD010000357.1 GCA_902773065.1 uncultured Ruminococcus sp.
ATTCAGAAAAATATACAAATCGGGGGACAGTGATCAGGGGTCAGTAGTCAGGGTAATGAAAATCGGCTATACTAATCATTGTTTTTACAGTACAACCGATTCTATTCTTTATTTTCGTTTAGCATAAAGTGTTCCATTTTCTTTATAAACCGTAATGATATCTCCCGGTTTCATATTGTCGTAGTCTGTATGAAGCATAAATTCTGTTTTAAAGTAAACAGATTGACAAAACTGTCTACTGTTTTGAAACCAAATCGACATCATATAGGTAGTATGATGCCTTGCGGGAATTTTTTTCTTTGTAATAATCCGACCTTCTGTCAGTCCAAACTGATTTTGGGATATTTCATAGATATCATAGATGATTTTCAGAAAAAAGAAAATACAAACCAGATAATAATAAAAAGGAAGCTTCGCAAGATAAAAAGCTGCACACAGTATTGCAATAAAAAGAAGCATTGCAATCAAATCAAAGATAAAACGCCTGTTTTTTATATGTTTCATCTGTTTGTATTCTGTCTGATCAGGTGTTCTGAATTGGACTTTATGAATTTCTGTCTGATAATCCATATAGTCCGCAAAAGAAACAGGAAATGAGTTTTGATAGCTGTTAAAATTGTTGTTGTACATGATAATATCTCCAATAAACTGTTTTGTCAATTATATTTAACAATATAAAAAGTATAACATTATTTTTGTTTCACTTCAAGTGAAATGTCGTATACTATTGTTATCAAATGTACAAATCGGGGTTCGATGGTCCGGGTGTAGTTATTAACTGACCCTTCATAAATTGAATTTGTTTTTCAATGCATTACAGATGAAGGAGATAGGAATCGTAAGAAAGCCCCATAAAACACTGTACAGCAGACAGATCTGACCGCAGAAATTGGCAGGCATTTTTGAATAATCCCATACATCAAGCTTGGCATAAAGATTGACAATACAGCCAACAAAGAATTCAACTGTAGTGATAACTGTACTGCCAATCAGACATTTTTTCCAAAGAGCAAAGCCAACAAGCTTTTTGAAGATTTTATACAGCAGTGTAAAACATAAACCGCCCGTCAGAACCATTGACCAGTGTGTATATCTTCTCCAGAGTATTTCAATAAATCCGTAAGATATTCCGCCGATTGAGAACAAAGCAATATTGCATTTCATTTTCCTTTGCATCTGACTCACCTCACAGATTTATTATCTGCATTTTGCAGATATAAATACTTGTGAAAAAATACATAGGAAATTTTTGATGTACAATTTATTGTACATAAAAAATTTAAACATTCTTTAATAAAAGTTGCAAGTATTGAACAAATATGTTAAAATAAATAAGAATTTTTATGAAAATACGGAGGAAAACTATGGAACAAAAATATATTAAACCGCCTGTTGAAATACGCTATGCCGATGAGCTGGAAGCACTCAAGGCTTCTGATACGGGCAGAAAACCCGATAATTGGTATCTGTCGCCAAAAGCAGTCAGAACCTTTATACTCGGTTCGGATAAAGTATTTGAGCATAATGGAAATAAGATTCGTATCGGGAAAAAATTTTTCGGTAACGATGCACTTGTTGAAAGATGTATCATCACGCTTGCAGGCAGCAGAGGACTTATGCTTGTGGGAGAGCCCGGTACGGCGAAAACAATGCTTTCGGAGCTGCTTTCTGCGGCAATCAGCGGCACAAGTACCAATACTGTTCAGGGAACGGCGGGCACAACGGAGGATATGATTAAATACAGCTGGAATTATGCCCTTCTGCTTGCCAAAGGTCCTGTGAAAGAAGCACTGGTTCCGTCGCCGCTTTATGTGGGAATGTCCAAAGGCATTATCACCCGGTTTGAAGAAATTACCCGAACGCCTGCCGAAATTCAGGATAGTCTGATCTCCGTAATGAGCGATAAGGTTTTGAATGTACCTGAGCTGGAGGAAGAGGGGCTTGTGTTTGCAAAACCGGGATTTAATATCATCGGTACAGCGAATATTCGTGACAAAGGTGTAAATGAAATGTCAAGTGCTTTGAAAAGACGTTTTAATTTTGAAACGGTCAATCCGGTTAAAGATGTTCGCCTGGAAAAGCAGATCATTATTAATGAAGTTGAGCAGAATGCGGCGGCAAATAAGATCGATATGCCTGTTGATACCGATGTTGCTGAGCTTTTAGCAATTACATACCATGAGCTGAGAGAAGGTATTTCCGACCACGGAATAAAAATTGAAAAGCCGTCTGTGGTCATGAGCACAGCAGAGGCTGTTTCGGTGTTTTATCAGACAATGTCGAATGCATGGTATTATGAAGAAGATCAACTCAGCCTTGCAGATCTGACACAGAATCTGAATAATGCCGTATGCAAAGACACAAAGGATGATTTAGAAAAGCTCAAAGGATATTTCAATACAGTCATTAAATCCAAGTCTGAAAAGGTCGGTGGCATATGGACGGAATTTTACGAAACAAGGAAATATTTAAAATAATACCGTTTGATGAATTTCAGAATATTCTGTTTTTTCCGGTAAGACATCACAGTCCTGCCTGTTCTTATCATTTGCTGAGAACCATTGAAAGCTATGAGCCTGATTGTATTCTTGTGGAAGGACCATGTAATGCTGACAGGCTGATTCCTGTCCTGACGGATGAAAATACAGTTTTGCCTGTTGCCTTCTATTATTTTTATAAGGACAGTGCAAAGCTGGTCAGTGAGGAAGGGGAGGATTATAAATGTTATTATCCTTTTCTGAATTCCTCTCCCGAATATAATGCACTGAAAGAAGCCAAAAAACGTAAAATTGACTGCGGATTTATCGACCTGCCTTACGGAGAAATTCTGATACATACTGCCGAAAATAAAGGCATCAGAACAGAAGCGGAGATACAAAGTTATAATGACGACCGTTATCTTTCGGAAAACGAATATTTCAAAGCCTTGTGCGAAAAAACGGGCATGAGAAACTTTGAAGAATTCTGGGAGACTTATTTTGAAACGGACGGACTTTATTATTCAACAGAAGAATTTGTTGCAAGAGTGCATACCTACTGCTATCTGACAAGGGAGAATACCCCTGTCAAAGAAATGCAGGAAGACGGCTGTCTGGTAAGAGAGCGGTTTATGGCGGAAAATATCATTAAAGCGACAGAAACCCGCAAAAGGGTTTTGGTTGTGACAGGCGGTTTTCATTCCTTCGTTTTGTACAGTCTTGTCAACGGTCTGAGAGACAGCGACAAACTAAGGCTTCATCATTTTGACGAAAAAACACAGAATGTTTATGCAATGGCATATTCCTTTGAAGCTGCAGATGCTTTAAACGGCTACAGTTCGGGTATGCAGAATCCGGGATTTTATGACAATATATGGCAAAAAATAGGCTGTGGTGCAGCTTCGGACGGAGATATCAGTGGTGTGTATAAAAATACGGCTACGGACTGTCTGTTACGATGTGCCAAGCGTTCATCAAAGGCAGGTCTGCTGATCACCATGTCGGATATTGCTTCGGCAGTCAATATGATGGAAGGGCTTGCCGCATTAAGAAATAAAAAGGAACCGGGACTTTATGAGCTTTATGACAGTGTGAAAAGCTGTTTTATTAAAGGTGAGCTGAATGGTGCAAGCAATATTCCGCTGAGAATTCTCTCGGAAATTGCCACAGGCAATGAAATCGGTAAACTTTGTAGTACTGCTGAAAAAATACCGCTTCTTCGTAATTTTGAGGAGCTTGCGGAAAAATACAGATTAAAAATCGATACCATTATTGAGCAGAAAACAGAGTTGGATATTTTTTCAAAGAAAAAACATCTTGCTGTCAGTCAGTTTTTTTACCGCATGAATTTTCTTGAAACAGGCTTTGCCAAGAGAGTTAAGGGAGCAGATATCATCAATAATACCGACAGAAGCAGAATTCGTGAGATATGGACGTATAAACGAAATGCGGCAGTTGATGCATCGCTGATTGATTCAAGTGCCTACGGAGGAACGATTGAAGAAGCGTGTACGGTAACAGCGGCAAGGCGTATCAAAGAGGCACAGAAATCTGAAACAGCGGCAAAGCTGTATGTGGAATGTTTTTTGATGGGAATTGATATCACTGAAAGCTTCGGGGCAAAGATGAATGATATCATTATCAATGACGGTGATTTCTTTTCTGTCGGCAGGGCAGTCTATTATTTCAATATGCTTCACTCCCTGTGCATAGCTTACGGAAAAAGCAGTGATACAGCCGATTATTTTCTGAAAAAGTGTTTCGGTAAGATCATTACTATGCTTTCTGCTATGATAAATATCAGCTCTGATTATTCCACCGAGTGCATCCGTATATGTAAAATGCTTTACAACATTGCCTGCGACAGTTTGATGAATTCGGAATACGATGTTCTGATGGAAACGCTGAAAGAAATGTCGGAAAAGGATAATCCCGAACCTGCACTTTACGGTGCGGTTCTGGGACTGCTCTACGGAAGTGCCCCGGGTTTTAAAGAGAAAATCAAAAGTGCTTTTTCGGGTTATCTTTCGGGTACAGCAGAAATGAAAAAACAGGGTGCGGTTTTTCTGCGAGGTCTGTTTAACACGGCAAGAGATATTGTTCTTGTGGGAAATGAATTTGTTATCATCACCGATGAGCTGATCAAATCTTTTTCTATGGAGGAGTTTATTGAAATCCTTCCCGAACTCAGGCTTGCATTCAGCTACTTTACACCATCCGAAACAGACAGTATTGCCCGTAAAGCGGCTGAACTTTACGGAGTCGACAGCGGTGAAATCAGACGCAGTTTTGAATTGTATGATGAACTTTTTGCAGCAGGCGAAAGACTGGAAGCAGAAATTCTGAAAGAAACGGAGGGAGATACTGTATGGAGCTGACAAAAAAGCATAAAACAAAGTTGAATAAATGGCGGCTGATACTCGGCAAAAACGCCGAGCGGCATATTGATTTTTCAGGAAGCTATAATGGCGATATCTCCTTTGAAAACATTGAAAATACACTTGATTATATGTACAATATGGAATATGGTACAAGTGTCATGCGTACAGGCGGTCAGGAAGGTTCTCAGCCGTATATCGCAGACTGGATCAATGAGGTACGCAGACTTTTTCCGAAAAAGACGGTAGAAATAATCGAAAAACAGGCACTGGAGCATTTTGGTCTGACTTCACTTCTTACGGATAAAGAGGTTCTTGAAAAAATGGAGCCGAATACAGACCTTCTGAAAACAATTCTGCAATTCAAGCACCTGATGCAGAATGATGTGATCATTGAAGCAAAAAAAATCATCAAAAAGGTGGTTGACGAACTGACCGAAAAGCTGAAAACAGAGATCAGACGATCCCTGATTGGAAAATTAAACCGCAATATGCCATCCAATGTCAAGTCAATCAGAAATCTGGATATCAAGAAAACGATAAGGCTGAATCTCAAAAATTATGATAAGGAAAATGAGCGTATTGTGTTAAAAAATCTGTATTTCAACAGCCGTATCAAACGCCATAGCAAATGGAAGATCATTATTGCCGTTGACGAAAGCGGTTCAATGCTTGACAGCGTGATTTACAGTGCGGTCATGGCAGGAATCTTTGCAAAGCTGCCGATGGTAGATACGAAACTCGTAATATTTGATACACAAGTCGTAGACCTCAGTGATCATATTGAAAATACGGTTGAGGTGCTGATGGGGATGCAGCTCGGCGGCGGAACGGATATCGGAAATGCACTGTCTTATTGCGAAAACCTGTGCAGTGATCCGCATAAAACAATTTTTGTCACTGTTACAGATTTATATGAGGGCGGCAGCGAAACGAAATTATTAAAAACCTGTGCGGATATGATCGGCAGCGGCAGTAAAATGATATTTCTGACGGCACTTGATAAAGAAGCCAATCCTGCCTATGACAAAACGCTTGGAAAAAAACTGGCTGATATGGGGGCGTTTGTCGGTGCAATGACACCCGAACAGCTCGGCGATTATATAGGGAAGATGATAAGCTGATGGAAGAACTGAAAAAAGCATTAAAAACGGCTGATGACGAATATCTGATCAGCCTTTCAAACAAAGGAACATTAAAGCGTTCCTATAAGGACCTTGAAGCGGCAACTATCACAGCATCCTATATGGACGGTTCGGCGTATGTGACTGTGGGTAAGGATAAATGCGTGATTGTATCTCCGCTGGCACAAAGTCAGTGTACCTGTCCGTCAAGGAGCATATGCAGACA
>CACYDD010000358.1 GCA_902773065.1 uncultured Ruminococcus sp.
GATGCCTCTATATCAAGAACAGGCAAGCTCACCAGTGATTATGGTCCTCTTGAGTATTATGGTGCTATTCTTCTCCAGAGCAATCAGTCTCTCGGCGGATTAAGAAGCTACTATAGCACAAAAGCACCTGAGGATCTTGATGTCAAAATCGTGAGCCTGAAGAATGTCAAGCAATCTGAGCTGAAAGATCTTGACCCTGATCTACGTTTCAGTCACCATGATAATTCACCTGACAATTATTATATCCTCTACAGCTTTGCAGAAGGTCAGGATCCTTTCCCGAAATTTGACTATCGCACATATTTTAACTAAAGTCTGTCCCCTCGTTTTTCGGGGGGATTTTTTCATAAACAATTAAATGAACGGAGAATGAAAATGTATAAGAATTATATCTTTGACTTGTACGGTACGCTGGTAGATATTAACACCAATGAGTGGAAACACAGTTTGTGGAAAAACATGGCAATGATTTACTCCCTGAGCGGAGCAAAATATACGGCAAAAGAATTAAAAAAAGCTTACAATGATTATCTCGCAGAGGAAATCGATAATATTCCGAAAGAGAAATATACAACCCATGCTGAGCCGCAGATTGAAAAGGTTTTCGCAAGAATGTACACCGAAAAAAGTGTGGAATGTTCCGCAGAAACCGCTGCCTATACTGGAAGAGTTTTCCGCGCGCTCTCCATCAAGTATATTAAGCTTTATGACGGAGTAAAGGAACTTTTTGAAGCGATCAGGAAACATGACGGCAATATTTATCTGCTTTCCAATGCACAAAGGATCTTTACTGAACCGGAAATACGTTTGACAGGAATCTATGACGACTTTGATTATGTGATGATATCATCAGACGAATGCTGTGCAAAACCTGACCGTATGTTTTATCAGCGTCTGCTGGATAAATTTGATCTTGACCCGAAAGAGTCGATCATGATCGGCAACGATTACATTACCGATATCAAAGGCTCTTATGAAGCAGGACTTGACTCTCTGTATCTGCACACCAACATTTCTCCCGAAATCAAAGGCGAGCTTCTCGCAAAATATCAGATCATGAGCGGCAGTCTCATTGAAGCAAGGCAGGCATTGTTCGGAGAATAGTTTTTAAAAGCAGCAGGAAAAATCGAAAAAGATAAAAGGTGAGATCCGGGGAAAACTTTTAACCGCGGATCTCACCTTTATTTTTTAATAATAATAATCAGTAATTTTTTGTTTTACAAATTATTGAATTTTTCAGAAAAACATCCCCTGCAAGCACCTTGCAGGGGATGTTTCATTATGACTTCTTACTGGATTCGGTTTTACTGGATTCTTCTTTGCTTGACTCTGTTTTACTGGATTCCTCCTTGCTTGATTCCTCAGCCTTGCTGGATTCCTCTTTGCTTGACTCCTCAGCCTTACTGGATTCCTCCTTACTTGACTCCTCAGCCTTGCTGGATTCCTCCTTACTTGACTCCTCAGCCTTACTGGATTCCTCTTTGCTGGACTCTTCAGCCTTGCCGGATTCCTCTTTGCTTGATTCCTCAGGCTGAGACGGTGTCGGAGCAGTTGCTGCCTTTTCTTCTACATTAGATTCTGATTTGTACTTATCGAGCTGCTTGGTAACAACATCATTTGTCAGTGCATCAAGGCTCTTATAGCCGTTGAAGTTGACCCATGTATTATCATAGTAAACAGAATCATAAGGATGGCTTGCGGTGAAATCAGAGGATATCTTATCATCAACAATCACAAGATCAGTGAATTTTCCGAAGGTGTAATATGTCAATGTTCCGGTTAACTTTTTGCCGCCGGATTCTCTTGTTACGGAAACCTCAACCTTATATATGGTATAATACTGATAACTATTATAGCTGTCACTGCTTTTCGGTGAAAGAAGGATCATTCCGAGATATTCCACAGATTTGAGCGTTGCTTCTTTTTCATTTGCTACATCCGATTGAATGAGATCTTCTGTTTCATGCTTCATCTTGGTAAGCGATTCATTGTCAATCTCGGAAATAGCGGTTACTGTTTTGGTAAGACCTGAGACAGTAAATGTTTTGGAGGTCTCCGAGAATGTAGCATGATAATTGGAACGCATATAATCATCAAGTTCTTCATCACTGTAAGGTGCAGAAACGGTTACAGTAACTTTATCACCGTTGGAAAGACCTTCTTCTTTGTCAAGGCTGTAATTAAGATAGTAGCTTGTACCGGTTACACGTGCTGAACCATTAGGTGCCTGTCCTGTGAATTCAACATCAACTCCCTTAAACAGATCAACCGACTCAAGCCCTTTCAGACCATCGATCGTAAACGATTTTTCGGAGAAAACCAGCTCACAGTTAACATATTCAGCAATCGTTTCTTTCAGTGTATCGGAAACTTCCCATTTGACATTGACAGTATCACCATTAGAAAGAGCATCCGATTTATCAAGTGAATAACAATAACTGTTTTTCAAAACATAGGCAATAAATGTGGACGGATCGTCTTCCTCGATATAATAAGAATATGCGTAGTCATTGGGGTTTTTGGAATATTTCAGCTGATCCTTCCAGTCCTCGCTGAACTTTGTACTATTGAACTCCAGCTCTGCATAGCCTTCTCCGTCATAAGCATTTTCGCTGACTCTGATATCAATATACTCGCTGACATCTATTTGCTTTTTCTGATTAGAAACAATTGCCACGATAATAACAACAACAATTGCGATGACAATCACACCGCCTATACCCATGAGAATAAACGGCAGATATTTATTTTTCTGTCCGGAAACCGCCGCAGCGTTTGTCTGAGGGAAAGTTCCTTGTGCTGAGGGAGCAGGTGTATTCATCTGAGGTAGCGTTCCCTGTGCCGACGGAGCAGGTGTATTGATCTGCGGAAGTGTTCCCTGTGATGCAGGTACAGCCGCATTGATATCGGGAATCGGTGCAGTGTCGCCGTTAAGCGGATCAGCAGATGTTTCTGCTTTCGGTGCAACAGTCGCATCTCCGCCACAGAACGGGCAGAACTTTGCCGTTGCCTTTAACTCTTTTCCGCAGTGCGGACACGGCTTTGTTTCGCTGTCTGACGGCGTTTCTTCTGTTTTCGGTGCTGTTTCAGCAGCTGGCTCTTCTGCTTTCGGTGCAGCAGTCGCATCACCGCCGCAGAACGGGCAGAACTTCGCCGTTGCCTTTAACTCTTTTCCGCAATGCGGACACGGCTTTGTTTCAGATACAGGAGGTTTGTCGTTAATAGACGCCGCAGGCGGTGTGTCATTCATTGACGGCGCAGGCGGTGCATCGTTAACTGACGGCGCAGGCGGTGCGTCATTAATTGACGGCACAGGCGGTGCGTCATTAATTGACGGTGTAGGCGGTGCATCGTTAATAGACGGCACCGGAATCGGCTGAGGCTGCGAATCAGAAACAGTGCTGTTTCCACATGAAGGGCAGAATTTAACTCCCGGCTTCAGTTCTGCACCACAGCTTTTACATTTCAGAGCTTCATTCTCACCATTATTTGCTGCCCCACAGAAAGGACAGAACTTTGCATCCTTTTTGATCTGCTGACCGCAGCCCGGACAAGGAATCGTATCAGAAACCGCCGCTGCCGGAGTATTCTCAGGCTCTGTTCTGGTACCGCACGAAGGACAGAACTTTGCACCATCTTTCAGAGAGATACCGCATTTTTTACATCTCATATTTTAATATCCTCCCAATAATTATTTGTTGGTTTTCAGTGTAAAAATATACGTTTTTATTATAAATTTTATCTGGCGATAAGTCAAGAGTTTCTGACAAAAACTTTACACGAAATCCTCGCCAAATCTTCACTTTTTTGTGTGCGTATTTTGTATCAGATCTTTGACAGTAAAAAAATTCCAAACAAAATTAATAATTTTTTAATGATGTTGTATAATAAGACTTCACACAACGAAGTCAAAAAAATAGAATAGAGAACAAGAAAGGTTGTGTCAAAAATGAGTGAACAAAGAAAGTATGATGAAGAATACA
>CACYDD010000359.1 GCA_902773065.1 uncultured Ruminococcus sp.
CGTGTATTTTATCAACTTCGATCACATCAAGACCGTAATCTCTGATGATCCTTGCCGTACCCTTTGTTGCATAAAGCGTAAAGCCGAGTTCGTTATATTTTTTCGCTACTGCACCGATCTCGTTCTTGTCGGGGTTGCGGACGGTAATGAATACGCCGCCATGCTTTTTCATCTTATAGCCTGCTGCGATCAGACCCTTATAGAGTGCTTCTTCCAGTGTATTCGCAATACCGAGTACTTCACCCGTGGATTTCATCTCCGGACCGAGCTGGTTATCAACATTGATCAGCTTTTCAAAGGAGAATACCGGCACTTTCACCGCAATATACGGCGATCTCTTGTACAGACCAGTGCCATAGCCCATATCTGCGAGCTTTTCGCCGAGCATAGCTCTTGTAGCAAGATCTACCATCGGTACACCTGTTACCTTGCTGATATATGGAATCGTTCTGGAAGAACGCGGATTTACTTCAATAACATACAGTCTGTCCTCATAGATCAGGTACTGGATATTGACAAGACCCTTTGTTTTCAGAGAAACGGCAAGGTTCTTGGAAGTGGTGATGATATTCTGTGTCATTTCATCACTGATATTCCATGCCGGATAAACCGCAATGGAGTCACCCGAATGGATACCGGCTCTTTCCACGTGCTGCATGATACCCGGGATAAGAATTTCTTCACCGTCACAGATCGCATCGACTTCAAGCTCTGTACCCGAAAGATATTTGTCAATCAGGATCGGGTTTTCAATATTCTGAGCAAGAATGATCGCCATATATTCCTTGATATCAGCTTCATTGAAAGCGATAATCATATTCTGACCGCCGAGAACATAGGACGGACGCATCAGAACAGGATAGCCGATTTTTTCCGCTACTTCAAGAGCTTCTTCCGTTGTCATAACGGTATAGCCCTGAGGACGTTTAACATTGTGAAGCTCCAGAAGCTCATCAAATCGCTCTCTGTCCTCTGCCATATCGATACTGTCGGCAGATGTTCCGAGAATGTTCACGCCGCTGTCGCTGAGGAATTTTGTCAGCTTGATCGCAGTCTGACCGCCGAACGCAACAACCACGCCATAGGGCTTTTCCGTTTTGATGATACCCATGACATCTTCATTTGTCAGCGGTTCAAAATACAGTCTGTCCGCTGTGTCAAAGTCCGTGGAAACGGTTTCGGGGTTATTGTTGACGATCACAACATCAAAGCCTGCTTTTTTCAGTGCCCATACACAATGAACGGACGCATAGTCAAACTCGATGCCTTGACCAATTCTGATCGGGCCAGAACCGAATACGATAATTGTTTGTCTGTCGGAATTTTTCTCTTTGATAAAGGCTTCCGCTTCGTTATCCTTGTCAAATGTTGAGTAAAAATACGGTGTTTCCGCCTTGAACTCTGCCGCACAGGTATCAACCATTTTATAGACTGGGATCATCGGGTTCTGTACTTTTGCACCTGTCAGTGATTCGATCGTTCTGTCAAGGAAACCAAGAAGCTTTGCTTTTCTGTAAAGCTCGTCTGTCAGCTCTGCACCCTTGAGTTCCTCTTCACATTTTACAAGATTCAGCAGTTTTTCCAGAAACCATTCGTCAATCATGGTGATCGCATGGATCTCGTCAACCGTAATTCCTCTTTTGAGTGCTTCATACACACAGAAAGAACGCTCATCATCACAAACACTGAGTCTTGCCCTGATATCCTCTGTCGACATTGCCTCAAATTTTGGTGAGGACATAGTATCATGCTTGATCTCCGCACCACGAACCGCCTTCATAATTGCCTGTTCAAAGGTCGGAGCGATTGCCATAACCTCGCCTGTTGCCTTCATCTGTGTTCCGAGGGTACGCTTTGCATAAACGAATTTATCGAAAGGCCATTTCGGGAATTTCACAACAACATAGTCAAGTGCCGGCTCAAAGCAGGCATAGGTCGTACCTGTTACAGCATTTTTGATCTCATTGAGTGTATAGCCTATCGCAAGCTTTGCCGCAACCTTTGCGATCGGATAACCGGTTGCCTTGGAAGCAAGTGCGGAAGAACGTGATACACGGGGATTGACCTCGATCACAGCATAGTTGAAGCTTTCGGGTTCAAGTGCAAACTGACAGTTACAACCGCCCTCTACGCCGAG
>CACYDD010000360.1 GCA_902773065.1 uncultured Ruminococcus sp.
GCAGCATGGTTCAGAGAAACAATCATAAAGGATGACAGAAAACTTTTATTTGAAGCTATTTGGAATAGTGATACAGATACGCTGACCCGGATTATTAACCAATATCTCTATAAAACCATCAGTTATTATGATTATCACGAAAATTTTTATCATGCCTTTCTCGCAGGTTTGTTTTCAGGTGCAAAGAATATTAATGTTGAATCCAACCGTGAAGCAGGAACAGGGAGAGCAGATATTATTGTCAAAGACCTGAATCGCAGATATGTTGCGATATTTGAAGTTAAACGTGCGAAAACCTGGGAAGCAGTACCGAAACTGTGTGAGGAAGCATTAAAGCAAATCGATGATAAAAAATATTATACTCCATTTCTTGGCGAGACCATTTTCAAATACGGTATTACCTTTTTTGAGAAGAGCTGCATGATAAAAAAGGCATAAAAAACAAACAGGAATTTTTATTATTAAGAATATTTGTAAAGCCAAAGAACAGCAAAAATGTGCTGGGGTCTTTGGCTTTTCTATTTTAGTGTATTTATTCAGAATCAATATTAAAGTGAAAAAAGTCATTATTTTTTGATTTTTGCAGTTAAAATTTTACCCAAACGAAACTTTACTTGCTGAATAGGGAGATAAATGAGAAAATTTTGACATTTATGCTCAAATCACTTGACAAATATCGGATTTCGATATATAATAAATATCGAAATCCGATATTTATATTTCAGGAGGTACTTATGGGAAATAAAACTTTAACTTATGGCAATGTTGATATGCTGGTTCTCAAGCTGCTTGAAAACAGGGATATGTACGGCTATCAGATCATCGAGCAGCTTGAAAAGCGATCCGACAATACATTCAGTTTATCTGCTGGTTCACTTTATCCTTTGCTTCATAATCTTGAAAAGAAAAATTATGTGAATGTTTATGAAGCAGATGTCAAAAGCAGAACACCCGGAAAAAAACGAAAATACTATCATATTACGGAACAAGGGAAAAAATATCTGCACGATAAGGCACAGGAATGGGAGTCCTATTCCAGAGCTATTAATGCTATATTGTTTTTTAAAGGTGGTACATCAGAATGAAACATGATCATTCGACTGAGGAATATATCAGTGAGGTACAGCAACAAATCCGCTGGAAACGGGCAAGAAAAATTGCAACACATGAATTAGCAGATCATATCGAAGACAGGAAAGAGGCACTGATGGGGAAAGGTCTTGATGAAAATGCTGCACTGTCTGCGGCAATCGCTGACATGGGTGATCCCCGGAAAATTGGTTCGGAGCTGGATATGGTTTACCGCCCGAAAGTGAATCTTCTTTTAATAGAGCTTACTGCTGCTTTTTTGATTTTGGGAGCAGGGATCAGTTATCTGTCGGAAGGCATTATTTCGGTCAGTCAAATTATTTCTGTTCTGATCGGTATTTTTTCAGCCGTTGTTTTATATTTTTCTGACTATACTGTTATGCTGCGTCATCCATTGATGATCTATTTCATTCATATGTTTATTACGGCAGCACTTTTGGTTTATGAAGCACGAAACGGTTTTGAGATGATAGGTTACAGCTATACATTTTACTTTCTGATGCTGTTTCCTGTTTCACTGACAGTAGTTGCCGCTGATCTGAAAAATCAGCACAGGAAATTCGGCTTGTTTGTTTTTACCTGCTATGCGATTCCGCTATTTCTTACCGCTTTTTTACTGTCCTCATTACCTGGAATGACGATGATTCTTATTACTTATATGATGCTTGCCTGTTTCGGGATCAGAAAACACTGGTTTTCCCTGTCATATATAGGAGTTGCTGTCTGGATCGGTCTGATTCTGGCAGTCGTGTTCGGAATGTGGTACATATCTAATTTTTTTCATCTTAGTTTCTTTTTTACAAATACAGGAGATGAGTTCGTTCAAAGGATGATTTCCGATGCTGTTTTTTCGGCGGACATGTGGGGCAGCAGTAAATTCCGTATTATAAATAACAAAGAAGAATTTCTGAGGGAGAACTATCCGTTTGTAATCCTTTTGAATAAATACGGTTATTTTGCTGTTGGATGTATCATAGCCCTTTTTGTCGGGCTGCTTGCCGTGATGATTCATACTGCCCGGAAACAAAAAACGGAAATTGGAAAAATAACAGCATGGAGTACTTTCTTTGTCATGGCATTTCAGCTGCTGTGTTCAGTAATTTGTCATTTCGCGAATTTCGGATCAATGTCAATGTGTATTCCTTTTTTATTAAGCGGAGGTGCTTTTACTGTCATTGATCTGATACTGATCGGTATGGTTCTTTCTGTCAGCAGGCATGAAGATATGATCAGGGAATGGATACGATACAAAGACAGGAAAGCGTCAGTCAGTACTAATGAATCTGACCCGATTAATCAATGGTTTTATCAGCTTGTACACAGCAAAGAATGATAAAGCAATACCGCACAGCGAAGTTAAATTCACCGTGCGGTATTTTTTAATCAGGACAGGAAATTCTTGCGACTTCTTCAATGGTATGGTGCAGTTTCAGAACCATATCCGTGTCAGCCGCCCGGTAGTACATTTCCTTGCCGTTGCGGTTGGCAACGATCAGACCAGCACTTTTCAGGAGTTTCAGATGATGCGATACCGCAGGACTTGACATTTCTGTTGCGGCGGCAATATTGATAACGCACTCCTCACAATGGCATAACAGCCAGAAAATACGCAGCCTGCTCGGGTCGCCAAGCTGCTTCATAGCATCGGCAACTGTTTTAATGGTTTCCGGCGAGGGCATTTTTTCCACGATTCTGTTATCTTTTTCACTGTGACGATGGGGCAGGATGATTTTCTTTTCCGACAATTTGTTTCCCTCCGAAATTCATGTTATAAATTTATTGTAAAATATCTATCAATAAAAATCAATACTTTATTTTTAAAAAACTATTGACAGCAGTGCGGATTCGTGGTATACTACATTTAACGATTAAATAATCTTTTAATCAAAATTGGTATGAGGTGATTCAAATGAAAAAAACATATAAAATTGAAGTAGACTGTGCCAACTGTGCGGCAAAAATGGAAGATGCGGCGAAAAAGATCGAGGGTGTCAAAGATGCTACAGTCAATTTCATGACACTGAAAATGAAGGTCGAGTTTGAAGAGGGTACAGATGTGAATAATGTAATGGAAAATGTATTCAAAGCCTGCCGCAAGATTGAGCCTGACTGTGAAATTTATTTCAAATAATTCAATATATGCACTCTTTGAATCTTCAACCTAGAGTGCATATATTTTTAAAGAACGATTAAATAGTTATTTAATTAAAAAGGAGATTTATATGACAAAAAAACAGAAGAAAAATCTGATCAGAATTATTGTTTCGTCCGTGCTGATGATCATACTTTTGTTCATTCCTGTTGATGGATTGGTAAGATTCGGATTGTTTCTGATACCGTATCTGATCATCGGTTATGATATACTGATCAAAGCAGGCAAGGGTGTGATCAATTTACAGCCGTTTGATGAGTGTTTTCTGATGGCTCTGGCTACTATTGGTGCAATGGTGATAGCAGTAACAACAGACGGCGATTATATTGAAGCAATAGCGGTAATGC
>CACYDD010000361.1 GCA_902773065.1 uncultured Ruminococcus sp.
AACTTTCGGGTTTTTGGGGATTTCATGCTCCGGGACAACATACTTTGCCTTGGCGGGCTTCCACTCGGACTCTGTGAGGATAATATCCACCCTGCCTGCGTCAAACACGTTCGTGACCTCGTCTACAGAGGTGAACAGCGCAAGGGTTATCATCAGCACGATAAGCAGAAACGTCAGCACAATCGCCGCCAGCATCCCCGGGGAACGCTTTTTCTTCTTTTTCTCATCTGATTTACTTTTATTTATAACATCATTCCCGACCGTTTTCTCCGGGAATGGAATGCTTTTAGGTTTTAGTCCGTTTACCATTATGTTATCCTCCTTTCGTGATATACCATTGTCTGAACGTCCGCATCCCGGGTGCTTAAATAATGATACATCGTTATACTCTCCCCCGCCGCCCATCAAAGCGGCAGGGGCGCATAACTTTTCAATTCATAATTCATAATGCACAATTCATAATTAAGATTCCTCACTGCGTTCGGAATGACACGAACTGTCATCCTTAGCGGCTTCCTCACTGTCATCCAGAGCGGCTCCCAGTGTGCATTGTCATCTCGAACGAAGTGAGAGATCTTTTTCACAAAATCGCCTTTTTGAAAAGATTCCTCGTTGCTTCGCTGATCGGAATGACACGGGAACAGCCGCTCCTCAGAATGACATAAGGGAGTTAAAATTTAATCAGAATTATGGTCCTTCTTTAAGAGTTGCAGTGTAGGTTATTACAGAACTATTGTCATTATTAATTAACTGCCCACTAAATGTCGAATAAGTAACCGAAGACAAATCATTCCACTTGTCAAATACCAGCCCTGTTGTGTTGGTAGTTGTATAAGCATAAGCCTCATTGACTGTCAGTACGGGGTCTGTTTCTTTAGTGAAATCTGTAATCTTTCCATTTACAGCATTTTCAACACCAGTGCCGTATGCAAGAACTTTTCCGTTATGCTTTACGCAGTAGACTTCATACTGATTACTGCTGTTCTTAACCATTGTGAACGTAAGAGCATACTGTGAGGTTCTCACACCTTCATCAAAGAAGTATGACTTGTTATCATTGTCAGCCTTGAACACAACGGTTTTCTCGTATTCCTTAGGCTGCTGATTCTTTGATACAAAGCTGATATCAAAGTCGCATTCAAAGCCGCTGTTGTTATCATGAGCTTTCAGAGTATAAACGCTGTCCGTATAGCGGGATGGATTGGTTATCTTTATCTGATTCCCTTCAACAGAGAAGTCGGGAGTTGTACCTTGTCCGAATCTTGAATCATCGCCATCCTTATGTACATAAGTGTAGGTAATGCCGTTCATGAATGCAGCGTCTTCCTGATTATTAGCCAGGTCAAGCTTAACCTCTTTACCGTTGCTCATGATCTTGTATACATCAAGTGCAGTTTTGTTGATCGTTGCCGGGTCAGTTCCAACAGGTACAGCATTGTTATATTCTACACGAATGCCCTTATAGCCGTGGAACTTATTTACCTCGCAGTCAACATGGCTGAACTTGTCGTAATACTTTACATGGTTGTCAAACAGGACATCAGCTGTTCCATTTGTAAACGAATCCGCATCACCATTATTAACCGTAACCGTACCGTGATCAAACTCATATCTTGCAACGCTTACCTCGGTTATAACATATGTGCCGGGGTCAACTTCAAAGTAACCCTGATCGTCAACACCTACATCATAGGTCTTTGTCAAACCGCTGTCTAATGTCAGACTAACTATCTTTACGGGCTGTTTATCAGTATCAATCGAAGTAAGTGTATCAGCACTTCTGCCGTAGCTTTCCGTTTGTCTGATCTTGAAGATAAACGTGGGGTCGCCCCATGCCTCAACACGGTCGTCAATAGTCTTTGTAAGCTTGATCTTAGCCTTAGCGGCAGGGTCTTTGATGGTAAGCTGTTGTGGAGTATCACCGCAGTTATTTCTGCCGACTGTGAAATAGATCTTGTTTGAATTTACAGCAAAGCCTGTCGGAGCAGAAACCTCCTGCAAATAATACTGTCCCCAGTCAAGCTCCTGAATTGTGAACCGACCGTTGCTGTCCGTTGTTAATGTGGCAGTACCGCTACTATTTACATTATAAACTGAATCTCCGGAATTGTCAACAGATATATTCACCTTAGTGCCATCTGATTTGTAGAGTTCAAACACAGCATTCGGAACATTACCGCCGATATCAATATCACCGACTTTTTCCTGAGCCGTTTTAGTGAGAGTGACCTTGCCCTTAATGCGTTCATTGTCAGCCTTGTAGACATTAACGACCTTATCGGCTTCGGTTGCGCTAATACTGAAAGCGATGTTTTGAGTCTGCGCCCCTGCATTATAACCTGTAGGACTTGTCGTCTCCGTCCAGTAGTAGCTGCCCCAGTTCAGCAATTCAACAGATTTACCGCTGTCAGCTGATTTTGCATAAGAGTTATTAACAACTGTAACACTCTCAGGCAGACCGTCGTCGCCCGTTTCAACAGTTGCGATCTTGATGGGCGTAGTCCATGCAAACGGTGCAGGATCTGCATTAAGATCTGTTTGACGGTTGTCTGCATTCAGATTTCTACCCCAAAGCTTCACCTTATAATTGCTGCCTTCTTTATCATTTGTTATACTGTATCCGGCATTAGGTTCTATCGGAACTGCAACAGTATTTCTTGCATGAAAACCGCCTTTATTACCGTTATTCAGAACAAATTTAGTTGCACCGACTGGTATTTCAACCTTATACGTTGAGATACCAGTTATCTCTTCAGCATGAGACGGAGAATAGCCGGGAGCATTCTGAGCAACAATCTGGTTATCATCATTCATGAAATAGATGTGCAGATCGTCCCAATCATTACCTTCACCTATCATAGTTGTGTCATTTTTAATATAGACACATTCTCCGTAGGTATCGTACTGGTTATTTGTAACTGTTACGCCATTGACCTTTTGTGCATGAAGCCACGCTTTTTCAGTATCGGCACTGACAGAACCATTATAATTAACATAGTATATGTCACCAGTTTGATTCTTACTGACTTTATAATAACCGTTTCCGAGAGTAAACTTAATATCCTCTGTCTTTTTCCCGTTGTTGTTATTATTGAAAACTACTCCTGTTGCCTCATCCGGCGGTATAACCTTATATACTTTGTCTCCGTCATCATTTATCCAATACGAAGTCTGTTCTGTCCCGGGGAATGCACCATTAACAGCACCACTATCGTTAAAGAAGTAGGCATATACAGTTCCCCAAGCACTTTCTGACGGTAAAGTTGCTGGCTGTTCACCTTCTCCATCAGGATCATAGTGCATATTATCAGTAAAGAAAATATAGTTGAAATCGGAATCTTCACTGCTCCTATGAGTAGTCTGTCCTTCATAGCGGTCAGGTACATAATACAAATCAAAGGTTGCGCCGTTGAGGGGGTTCTCGAATTCGTCCTGCTTGTAGATCTTGACTTTAGCATCCCTGCGGGGGTCAGAATGAACAATCTCGCATTTATAGTTGCTACTGCTTATCGTAAATGTCATACTGTCCGATTCGGCATTATTTGCATTCTTTACAGTAAAACCGTCATAGCTTCTGTCATAACCCACAGGCACTTGTACTTCAAGGAAGGTGTAAGTGTTGAATGATAAAGTATTTGCCGGAATCTTAATTTTACCTGTATCATCCGTCTGATACTCGCCGACCTTTCTCCAGTACAATGCAACAGCTTCTGTATATTTTCCGCCGCAGTCAGGAATTGCAGGATCAGCAGTAGTATCGCCTTTGATAACCTTTAGCGACATAGCGTTGTAATCATTTTCATTTGTTTCAGTAATACCGGGATTATGCACACTGTAGGGAATACGTTCAAGCAGATAATATGTTGCCTTTGAAGCGGTGATAGCTGTATTAGTCACTGCATCTACCTTTGTAAGCTCTGCACTTGTCTGATGTACGACCTCGGGGTTACCGATCTTGTTTTTGGTAGTGTCGTCCTTGCCGATAAAGCCTACAGCCGCATTTGTTTCAGCAGTATATGTAACATTATCAGCGGTCGTTGAGCTTGCGCCGTTTACATCAATAGTGAACTTGTAATAGACATCACTGTTATCTGTATTCTTATCGATTATTTTGTATGCACTGGTATCTACAGAAGTCTCTTTAAGATAGTACGTATTCAGCGGCATATCTACAAATTCGATTTTACCGTTTGCATCGGATATGACTTCACATGATGTAGGCGAAGTTTCATCAATAGTGTACTTATATTCGGCATTCTGCTTTACATACACAGGCATGTACGTTGGCAACTGCTCAGTACCGGTATTGATGTACAGATTAAACTTAGCACCGGCAATAGTAATATCCTGATAATCGCTGTGGGTGTTGTACTTGTCATAGAAGGTCTTGTCGATCTTCACAACAGACGCAGATCCCGTTATCGCAGTGTTGGTTATTGTCAGTTCCAGCGGCGAATCGCTTGTGGCTGTCTCTGCCGGAATTGTGCCGTCAATTGTTGTCTGCGTTGTCGCAGGATCACCAGCAGTATAGCTGTAGCTGTATGCCGTTGTGTAACCCTGTACATCATGCTCTGACACTTTATAGGTATAGGTATCATTATCAATATTACATACAAGAACCGGTCCGGTTGTCCAATATCCGGGATTATTCGTGTATGCTAATGACTGGTTTGTAAGCACACTATCATAATTGCTGTTATCCACTGTTCGTGTAATATCAAACGTGATATCACGGTCGTCCGATTTAACATACTTATTGTATGTCTCATTTCCGACATAGGACTTTTTGACTTTCAGATATGTTACGGGGAGTTCATTGGTTATTGTGTAGCTGTTCACTACAGTTTGATTTTTAAAGTTTTCCGTATATGTTCCACAAGTTGTACCTGTGCGTTCGTAGCCGTATTTCTGCGTATTTTCATCAACGTAATATGTTATCACATTATTGTTTCTGTCATACACCGGAACCTTCGTTATCGTAACAGTATCCTTTGGAGTAGTACCAACCTCTTCATGCGGTATCGTTGAAGTAAACGAAAGACTGCTGTCACTGTTATGCAGACCAATAGCAATGTCATAGTGCAGTGAATCACCATAGCCATTATCATTCCAGTTTTTGATTACAACTACATCCTTTGTAATAAGAGTATTTTTTACTGCAAGATCATTACTTGATGCGGATGTTATCTGAGTAGTGTAAGTCGTACTGTACGCATTTACAGCGTCCTCAACAACCTTGAACGTATACTTATTATTAGCCTCATTGTATTCAAGAAGTTTTTCAAAAGTATATTCCCATGTGATAGAAGTATTAGATTGCTGAGAAACATCGGGATTATTCAGTATATGCGTTCCAACTAACTGCCAGCCGTTTTCAGCCTTATTATCATCTACAACAGGATCACCCGCTGTCGGATTACTCTTTGTTGTGCGGAAGGGTGTTTAGAACATTATACTGTAAATAATCTTCTGTTTCGGTCTGTGTTGCATTATGAGTAATAAGCTTGCAGCTTCCCTCATATCCGTAACGCTTATCTGCAACCTTAAAGTATTTTTTTGTGCTGTCAGATTCACTTACCTGTGTGTTTGTAACATCAGTTCCTGCATCGGAATATGTTTTTTGATTATCCACAGCAGATGTACTTTCGGTTGTATCAGTATAAGTTTCCCAAACCTTGTAAACTATCTCTGTTCCGGTTGAATCATACTTGGGCAGATTCTCAAATTTTACTGCATGAGTCACTCCCTTGGGTATAATATGCTGTTCGCCGTATTTATAGCTTGAATATGTTCCACTTGATAATTTACGAGTTGTATTTGCCGAAAATTGATTACTTGTCAGCGTTACCAGTACATTATAATGCAGATTGTTCAATAGAGCTGTCTTTTGTTCAGAAGTCAGGCTATTACCATAGTCATTATCATTCCAACTCTTTGCAACATATACATTGCGTGTTTCAAGCTCATTCTGAATGTAAAACTTTTCAGCTAATGCGTGTGTGCCGTCATCCCAAGTTTCGCCTTCTCCTACACTGCCTGTTGTCAGTACATCATCAACTATCTGTCCGTTTGCATTATTGTTTTCATTACGAACATAAGCCGGGTCTTTATACGCAGTGATGTGAGTTGCAGAACCTGTATTTTCGGTTATTTTGAAAATATACGGATTGCCGCTTGCATCATACTTCAAAAGCTTCTTGTAGGTGTAAGTCCATGTGTCCTTGCCGTTTGCAGCAGTTTCTTTTACCGGGAAAACATTCGTATTTGTTTGAGTGTTTTCATCGTGTGTGGAATACGGTACATCTACAAACTCCATGCTATTATTATAAGCCGAAGTTGGTGTTCCTGTTATGCCATTTGACGATTGCTGAAGATTCAACGTAATACTGCCCGGACGCAGATTGAACGCATTGTTCTGGTCGTCCCACTCCTTGACAACCGTTACCGCCGTAAGCGGAAGGGTGTCAAGAATATTGTACTGCACAAGATACTCATCATCATCATCATATTCATTACCCATCTCTTTAGT
>CACYDD010000362.1 GCA_902773065.1 uncultured Ruminococcus sp.
TATATCAGAACGGGCGAACCCGTAGGATCAAAATCACTTTGTGATGCACTTGATTTCAGTGTATCAAGTGCCACTGTCAGAAATGATATGGCTGAGCTTGCCTCAATAGGATTGCTGGAACAAACGCATACGTCCTCGGGACGTATCCCGACAGAGCTTGGCTACAGGATCTATGTCGATAAGCTGATGAAATCCGTACCGCTGACAAAATACGAGCAGAATTATATCAATGATGCTTTGTACCTCAGTTCGGATGCTCCTGAGCATCTGCTGGAAAGTGCGGCAGGGCTTTTGTCAAAAATGACAAGGTGTGCGGCAGTGGCTGCTTCACCGTCAGGCGAAAGAGCTGTCATTAAAAGGATACGTTTTGTGCAGACAGGCGGATGTACGGCAATGGCTGTGCTGATCACTTCGACAGGTTCGGTCAAAACGAGATTATTCCGGTGCGATTACATGATCACGCCGGAGCTTGTGGATATGTTTGAAAAAACGATCAACGAACGCTTTGCGGAGCTTTCGGTGATAGGAGTAACGCCTGCATTTATGCAGAGTACAGCGGCTTCTCTCGGTGAGATGTCAATGCTGATGTCAAATGTGCTGCTGGCAGTAAAGGAGGCGGCAACAGAAGCTGCTTCGACAAGTGTGGCGATCAGGGGACAGTCTAATCTGTTTCTGATGCCCGAGCTTGCCTCGGCTGACGGAAAGCGTGTGATGGAGCTTCTTGGTCATTCGGAAGAACTATCCGGGCTACTTGCCTCGGCAGGAGCAAAGGCAAGTATCCTCATCGGCAGTGAGATCAATAATCCTGCACTGGCAAATCTCAGTATCATTGTTTCACGCTATGCCGCGGGTGCGGATTGCAGCGGTGCACTGGCACTGATCGGTCCTGTGAGAATGAATTACCCGAAAATCACAGTGGCACTTGAATATACCGCAGGTGCTGTGGGAAAGCTTCTCTCGGATCTGCTGGAAGGCAGCTGACAAAAACAGGGGTCGGCACACAGAAAGGAGAATGTGTTTTGGCAAGAAAAAAGTCCGCTAAAACGGAAGATAAAACCGCTAAGACAGCGGCTGAAAAAGAACAGAACGTAAGTAAAGAAGAATATGATAAACTGAAAGGTGAATTTGATACGCAGAAAGAGCAGTTTTTGAGAATGGCTGCTGAATATGATAATTTCCGTAAGAGAACGGAAAAGGAAAAACTTGCTACCTTTGACAATGCCGTGGCAACAACAGTTGAAGCTTTTCTGCCGGTTGTGGATAATTTTGCACTGGCAATTCAGTCATGCGGCGATGCAAATGACGAGTTCAAAAAAGGGCTTGAAATGATCCGGAAACAGCTTGACAATGCGTTCAAACAGCTGAATGTTGAAGAGTTTGGCGAACGCGGCGAAGAATTCGATCCTCTTCTCCATAATGCAATTTCAAGAGTGGATGACGATGAGTTGGAAGAAGATTATATCGCTTCTGTTTATCAGAAAGGCTACAGGATCGGCGACAAGATCATCAGACACGCAATGGTTCAGGTAGCAAACTAATGCATAATTCATAATGCATAATGTATAATTATTCAGGCTCGCAGAGCCGTATAATATATCAGGAAATCATATAAATTATTAGTTTGGAGGAAACTATTATGGCAAAGACAATCGGTATCGATCTCGGAACAACAAACTCATGTGTAGCAGTTATCGAAGGCGGCGAGCCTGTCGTTATCGCTAATGCAGAAGGCTCAAGAACAACTCCGTCTGTAGTTGCTTTTGCAAAAAACGGCGAAAGACTGGTAGGACAGGTAGCAAAACGTCAGGCTGTATCCAACCCTGACAACACGATCGCATCTATCAAAAGAAAAATGGGTTCTGATTACAAGGTAAATGTCAGCGGCAAAACTTATACACCGCAGCAGATCTCTGCTATGATCCTGACAAAGCTGAAAAAAGATGCAGAAGCATATATTGGCGAAACAGTAACACAGGCAGTTATTACCGTTCCTGCGTATTTTACAGATGCTCAGCGTCAGGCAACAAAGGATGCAGGACAGATCGCAGGTCTGGATGTTAAGCGTATTATCAACGAGCCGACTGCTGCTGCACTTTCCTACGGTGTAGACAAGGAAAATGACCAGAAGATCATGGTATACGACCTTGGCGGCGGTACATTCGATGTATCTATTATCGAAATGGGTGACGGTGTTCAGGAAGTTCTTGCAACAGCAGGTAACAACCACCTCGGCGGCGACGATTTTGACCAGAAGATCATCGACTGGCTTGTACAGAGCTTTAAGGCTGACAACGGTATTGACCTTTCAAAGGACAAGACATCCATGCAGCGTCTGAAGGATGAAGCAGAAAAGGCTAAGATCGAGCTTTCCGGCATTACATCCGCAGAGATCAATATTCCGTTTATTACAGCAGATGCAACAGGTCCGAAGCATCTGGATTATACGCTGACAAGAGCAAAGTTCAATGAGCTTACTGCTGACCTTGTTGAGCAGACAATGGGTCCTGTTCGTCAGGCACTTGCCGATTCCGGTCTTTCGATCAATGAGATCGACAAGGTTCTCATGGTAGGCGGTTCTTCAAGAATTCCGGCAGTTCAGGATGCTGTTAAGAGTCTGATCGGCAAAGATCCGTTCAAGGGTATCAACCCCGATGAATGTGTTGCAATCGGTGCAGCAATTCAGGCAGGCGTTCTTACAGGTGATGTTCAGGGACTTCTTCTTCTTGATGTTACTCCGCTTTCACTCGGTGTTGAAACAATGGGCGGCGTTATGACAAAGATCATTGACAGAAACA
>CACYDD010000363.1 GCA_902773065.1 uncultured Ruminococcus sp.
CAAATCAATAACTAATTACGGCTCGCTTTCAGCTCGCCGACACGCCTTCGGCGTGTGACCTCTCTGTCCTATCGGACATCTCCCCTGGGAGGGGAGACAAGTTGTAGTTCATCACGTTTTATTAGTTTTGTACAAAAAGTCAGAATATAATAAGTTGAAAATAAACAAAAACTTGAATAGAAGAGGGCAGAGAGGTTCAGCGAGGCGATAGCCGAGCTTTCATTACTGTGTCTACAGAATTTTTGTGCAATATTTCATTTTTGCTCATTTATAGTTTAAAAAAAATCATCATCTTTTCTCAAATTGGATTCCAATACTGGTTTGCTTTGATTGCAGCTTCATCCTCCGAAAGCGAATATAATTCAACAAGCTTTTCAATTGTTTTTTTCAAATCTGCTCCAAAGCTTTTGCAAAGGCTGACAGTGTTTTTAATGCCTGTTTCTCTTTCAAATTTTTTGCCTTCGGCTCTACCTTCGGCTCTGCCTTTTGCTGCCAGTTTTTCTGTAAATTCACACATACCGAAGTCTCCTTTCGATTGGCTTTCATTATATATTTCCAAAAAGCTTTCATCCTTGAAAAATACAGTAAAAAAGTCTGCTACTGCCTGACCATGTTGAAAGCTTTTATTATCAATTGGCTGATAATTCTCCGGATCCTTTATTCCGTTTTTGAAAACATCAGCGATGTACTTGAAATCGCTTTTAAACTGGTGAAGCTGTTCATCTGTTGTTTTTTTCACATCTATTACTGTAATACGATAGTCATTGACATACGTCTTTAACTTTTCGGGAACATTCATACACTCATACAAAGTAGTTGGAGCAGTCCATTCGCTCTCGCCAAAATAAAGCACCAGTGTCAGAACGGGATGTATCACCGTTTTCTCATTCGTAATATTTTCGCCATCTTTTGTGCTATTTTTGTTAAGCTGAACTCTGTAAGCCGCTCCGTCATAGCCTATTACTCTGACGGTCAGAAATTTATCGACTGCAACCTGATTTTCAATACAGAACAAAGCGATTACTGCTTCATCATTGTGATCTTTCCAGATTTTAGCACAATCTCTTTCCTGAAAACGTAATTTTCCGTCAGCCTTGTATTGAGAAAAAACTTCGTCCGGACTCATATCATCAGGATCAATTTCCTGTTCTCCGCCAAATAAATATACATTCACAATATCAGCGAAAACATCGTTATAGGATTCCAGACTTTTCGTTGCCGTATCTTTTTCTGCCAAACAGCCACACATCCCCTCATCTTTCTGATTCTATTATAAACGATAAAAATGATTTTGTAAACGATTTTTCCATGATTAATCACTGATTCTGCATTTTATATTTTCGCAATAAAAACCAAAATTCCCTTCAATTTCCACAATACGATAATGACAGCCTTCCCATCCAAAATCCGATATTTCACTGATACTGATATACGGCTGAAAAACAGTATCAAACACATCGGAATCAAGCTCGATTCCCCCTGCACCCTCAAAGCGTACTTCCAGCAGTTCTTCTTCGGGATAATGCGGAACACTGCCGAAATACATGGTCAGATTCTGAGAATGATCGTTGTAATTTTGGATTGTGCGGTCAAATTCAAGCTTAACCAATTTGTAATCATGGACATTGATGTATTTCTGAATTTCTGTGTATTCCATATATCGGTCACCTCGGGATATAATCTTCACCCATATTGTAGTTAATGCTGAACTGAAGTTCTTTCAGCTGTTCAAGCTTACAGCCTTTTTCGATCGCCTGTGAAGCAACACTGCCGATAGCACTGGAATAAATATAGGATGCTCTTACATTTTTCGGGTCATCAAGTTCATTCCCCTCCAGCGTATCAAAAATCGTATCATGAATAATACTGTAGGAATACAGCTGGGTCTTATAGCACGTACTTGTTTTATCACCTGTTCCGAGATCCAGTGTTTCGGGATAGGCAAGCTCGATTGCACTTTCGGCACATATTTCGGGAATAAATCTGTAAAATTCCGCACTCAGGTTATCATCCTTTGTTTCGCTGTACAGAACATCACCGTATGCCTCCACCTTATCCTCCTGCAAGCAAATCTCAAAAATCTTCATCGCCCATTTTGTTTTCCTGATAATATCCGCTTCTGTGTACGGATAAGGCAGGGTCGTTTCCTCTTCCTGTTTCAAAAGAAAAAACTGCTTGTGTGATTTGAATTCCGTATTTGTCCATTTTGCCGTCATATCCTGAACAATTCTGCTCAGTTCTTCACTTTTCAGATTGTTGATACGCACCTCACCGATAGCATCTCCTGCACCTGAATTGGAGGCAAATATTTTGACATAGCACATTTTCTGGTTGCCAAGCCTTTTGGCGATCTGCTCTTTCAGGACATTCCAATACATTTTGGTATCAAGGTCTGCATTGTCATCCTCGCCGCCCACACCTAAAATATTGCCGATATATAATTTCCATCTGTGCTTGTTTCCGACAAATTCACTTTCAAAAGCTTCGGGATGATCGTTTGTGTTCAGCCTTGTCACAGCATCCATCAGGGCAAACATAAAACTGCCCTGTGCCATGCCGAGTGCCGCATTGGTATCATTGCCAAAACCCGAACATATCTCAAAAATTTCTCTGTCCCACTGCGGAGAAGCCACTTTAAAGCCAAGCGTTACCATTCTGTCCTTAATGTCATAAATCATTGGTCTTATCGTGACATCAAGCTTTGACAGTTTAATCGCACCCTCAGACACACTGCTGTCATAAGAAGAATAACAGTTCGTAATATCTTCAATCACCTTATCTGAAAACCGCTTCATCCTCATCTGCGGTGTTTCTGCCTGTTCTTCTTTTTTGTTTTTGCCGAATATATCAAAAATACCCATATTTCTATTCCTCTTTCTTACAAATACAATCCGTTTTCTTTGATATAGCTTTCAACCGCCCTTGGCACAAGTGCGGAAATATCCTCCCCGTTTTTCACCTTGCTGCGAATATCTGTAGAAGATACCGTCATCATATTCGCATCAAGAATTTCTGTTTTTGCACCAAGCGTACCCAGATATTCCTGCTGTTTTTGCAGGGAACGGATATCCTCATCATTTCTCGGAACACCGCAAATTGTGGCAAGACTGAAAATTAATTCGGGGTGTTTCCATTCATGAATGGTCAGGAACATATCCGCCCCCGTGATCAGAAACAGTTCATCGCCTTTGTATTTTTCTGACAATTCCTGCAATGTCAGGTAAGTGTAACTTGCCCCCTTGCGCCTGATTTCAATATTGCTTACTTCAAAAAGGGGCATTTCTTCAAATGCAAGGCGGCACATTTCAAGCTTCTGATTTGGCGTCACTGAATTGTCCTTTTGCTTGTGCGGAGGAATATAAGTGGGGATAATCAGTACTCTGTCAAGGCACAATTTTTTTACAAATGCCTGTGCCAGCTGAATATGTCCGTTATGAATCGGGTTAAAACTTCCGCCAAACATCGCTGTCTTCATAATCTCACCGTTTCTTTCATTCAGATTCGTAATAATTCACAATTCAACAGCAAAATGAGGAGCGTTATCATTCCTCACTCCTCATTCCTAATTCCTCATTAAAAATTTATTTTTTCTTTTTTGCTTTCGGCAGCTCTACTTTGGGAGCTTCGGAGTTGCGGCGGAACAAAACAAATTTTGAACCAATCACCTGTACAACATCGCTACCTGTAGCACCTGCAATATGCTCGGCGGCTTCACGGGGACTGATATTGGCGGTTTCAAGCACTTTTCCCTTAATGATTTCTCTTGCGGTCAGTGCATCATCTGCCTGTTTGATGATTTGCTGGCTCATGCCGCCCTTTCCTACCATTACGATCGTATCGATTTCTGTTGCAAGTGAGCGCAGAAACGCTCTCTGTTTACTTGTAAGCATTTATAGGTTTCCTTTCATTTTCATTTATTTACTGAACTTATTCAGCAGCTGGTCACTAAGTTCTTTCAGTGCCTTGCCCCTGTGGCTCATCGCATCTTTTTGTGTTTCGGTAAGCTCGGCAAAAGTCTTATTGCCCTCTACAAAGAAAATCGGGTCATAGCCGAAGCCGTTGTTACCTCTCGGCGCATAGCCGATATTGCCGTCACACTGACCATAGGCGAAGATTTTTTCTCCGCTCGGAAAACAGCAGCAGATCACACAGACAAAATGTGCCGTTCTGTCCTCGCTGCCTGTTTCCATCAGTTCCTGAAGCAGCTTTTCGATTTTTTCCTCATCCGTATCGGCATAACGTGCAGAAAATACGCCCGGTCTGCCGCCCAAAGCGTCAACCATCAAGCCCGAATCGTCTGCTATAGCAGGCAAGCCTGTTTTTTTCATCGCCGCAACTGCTTTGATTTCGGCATTTTCCTTGAAAGTCTCTCCTGTCTCTTCCACATCGTCAAGCTCCACACCCAACTCTGCGGCAGTCTTTGCCCTGACATTCAGCGGTTTCAAAATTCTTTCAAGCTCTTCTACCTTTTTCTGATTATTGGATGCAATTACAAAATTCATATTTACCCCTTCTCTTTCTCTCTCTTATTCCATTTCAACACTCGTACAAACAAATTAACCGTTGTTTCCTTCTTTCCACTGCTTGAACCAGTCATCCTCTTCATCACTCTGTGCGGCAGGCTCGGTACTCCAGTTGTATTTCGCCTTTGCCTTGCTTCTTCTTTCTTCGGCACGCTGCTTCTGCTGTTCAATTTTTTCCTTTTCGGCTGCTTTTTTTGCTTCTTCCTCTTCTTTGAGCTGTTCTTCGCTCTTTTCTTCTTCTGCCTGTTTTTCTGCTTCCGCTTCTGCATCAATCTTTGCCCAGATCTCCGCTGTGGCAGGCTTAAACTCTTCCTCGACTGCTTTCTCAGGCTCGGAAGTTTCTTCTTCTTTCACTGTTTCTGTCTGCTGCTCAACTGCATCTTCATCGGCAAACAGTGCTCTGGCAAATTGTTCAGGGTCAAACGGCTGTAAATCATCTACCTGCTCGCCAACACCGATATATTTAACGGGAACATCCAGTTCTTCTTTAATGGCAAGTACCACGCCGCCCTTGGCAGTACCGTCAAGCTTTGTCAGAACGATACCCGTAATGCCTGCGGCAGTTTTGAACTGCTTTGTCTGATTGACAGCATTCTGTCCTGTGGTCGCATCGAGAACCAACAGCACTTCTTTTGCAGAATCAGGAAGCTCTCTGTCAATGATCCTGTTAATTTTTGCAAGCTCATTCATCAGATTTGTTTTGTTGTGAAGTCTGCCTGCGGTATCAGCAATAATAATGTCACTGCCCCTTGCCTTTGCGGAGGATATCGCATCGAAAACCACTGCGGCAGGGTCGGAACCCTCATTCTGTTTGATGATATCCGCACCGCTGCGCTCTGCCCAGATCTGTAACTGGTCTATAGCAGCTGCACGGAACGTATCCGCTGCGGCAAGCGTTACTTTTTTGCCTTCTCTTGTGAACTTAGCGGCAAGCTTTCCGATGGTAGTCGTTTTTCCTACACCGTTGACACCGATCACAAGAATAATCGACGGCTTTGTGCTGATATCGAGTTCCTGACCGCCTTTGAGCATTTCGGTAACTACCTCTTCCAGAAGTCTGCGTATCTCCTGCGGATTGGTAATTCCCTCCTGTTTCACTCTCTTTTTCAGCTCGTCACAGATTTTTTCTGCGGTGTACATTCCGACATCACCCATGACAAGAAGCTCTTCCAGCTCTTCAAAAAGATCATCATCAATTTTGGTGAATGATTTCAAAAGCTGGTCGATCCTTCCGAAAAGTGCATCTCTTGTCTTTTTCAGACCGTCTCTTATTTTATCAAAGAATCCCATAATACTCCCTCCGATCATGCAATGCGGAAAACACTCCGTATGCACCTTCATTATAATTCAGTTTCTGCGATATTACAAGTCCTTTTGTAAGTTTACGGCACATACATCTATAAAATCAAGCCTTCATGCCAAGTTTTTGTTCGATTTCACTTGCTTTCAGTTCCAGAAGCTTTGAAATGCCCCTGTCCTGCATAGTAACACCGTATAATACGTCTGCTTCTTCCATTGTGCCTCTTCTGTGAGTGATACAGATAAACTGCGTTTTGTCGTTCATTCTCCTGAGATACTCGGCAAAGCGGTAAACATTGACATCGTCCAGTGCCGCCTCAATCTCGTCCATCACACAGAACGGTGCAGGACTTACTTTCATAATGGCAAAATACAAGGCGATCGCTACCAGTGCCTTTTCTCCGCCCGAAAGAAGTTCTATGTGGGAAACGATCTTTCCCGGAGGTTCAACGGAAATATCTACGCCCGTAGTCAGTACATTTTCGGGATCAGAAAGCGACAGTGAGGCTTTTCCTCCGCCAAACAGTTCCACAAAGGTTTCTGAAAAATTCTTGTTGATCAGATTAAATCTGTCAATAAAGATCTCTCTCATCTGCTTTGTCAGATCATTGATCAGATGAAGAAGCTCTGCTTTTGATTTCTCGACGTCCCCAATCTGTACACTCATAAATTCATATCTTTCGCTGACTTCCTTATATTCTTCAATGGCAGAAACATTGACTGTACCCAGACCACGAATTTTCTGTTTCAGTTCTGCAAGCCGTCTTTGTGCTTTGCCGGTGTCTTCAATGACGGCGGCATTTTTCTCGGCTTCTTTTTTGGTAAGCTCATATTCCTCCCACAGCTTTGATGTGATATCATCATACTGTTTCTGCATATTTGCCCGCCGCTCTTCAAGCCTTGCAAGCTCTCCGCTGACTTTTTCACGCTCGCTTGTTTTGTCTCTTTCAAGCTGCCGCAGCTCTGCCGAACGCTTGTCAAGTCCTGTACGTTCTGTATTGAGCTTCTGAATTTCACTGTTTTTCTCCTCAGCCGATTTTGCCAGCTCTTCTGCCTCTACTTCCAGCTCCTGAATTTCTGATTTCAGTTCTTCATTTTTCTTATTGATCGATTCTATTTCTTCACGACCGA
>CACYDD010000364.1 GCA_902773065.1 uncultured Ruminococcus sp.
CCTAAATCCTGACCCCTAAATCCTGACCCCTATATTGAAACACAGTTGTAATGGTTTGGTATCAGTTTTGTAGTTGACTTTGAATTGCAATAAATATATCATTATATTGTAATTTATGTAAAGAATGTAAAAATATGAATTTTAGATTGTTATTTATGTGAGGGGATAGAAAATTGAATAGATTGAAAAAAATGACTGCACTGCTTTTAGCGGTCATGATGTGTCTGGGCTTTTGTTCCTGTTCTGAGAAAGAGGAAAAACCCGAAGATCAGATCATTCTGTACCGTGTGGATTCTGAACCTGACACACTTGATCCGCAGATCGCCAACGACGCAAGTGCACAGCTGATTATCATGAATATTTTTGAGGGGTTGGTGCGGCTTGACGAAAACAATGACGCTGTTCCGGGTGCAGCAGAAAGCTGGGAGATCAGCGGCGATGATCTGATGTATACCTTTCACCTTCGGAAAAATCTCAAATGGAATGACGGCTCTGCACTGACAGCAGAAGATTTTGTATACGGTATCAGACGTACTGTTCAGCCGCAGACGGCTTCTCCTACTGCTTCCACTCTGTTTTGTATCAAAAATGCGGAAAGCATCAATAAAGGTAAGTCTGATATCGATATGCTCGGTGTATTTGCTCATGATGACAATACACTGATCATACAACTGGAATATCCCGATTCCGATCTGCTCAATCTTCTTGCCACGCCTCCCGCCATGCCGTGCAGCAAAGCTTTTTTTGAGAAAGCGGCAGGTCAGTATGGCAGAACAGACGAGAAAATTCTGTCAAACGGTGCTTTTTATATAAGGGAGGACGGCTGGGCGCATGATGAATATGTCTATCTGCGCAAAAATGAAAACTATGTCGGCAAAGACAACCCCATACCGGCAGGCGTAAATATTACTATCGGAGAAACTGACACGGATATTTGCAGTGCCATCAGCAGCGGTGAAACCGATTGCGGTGCTGTCAGTGCCGCACAGGTGAATCAGGCGGAGAAACTCAGATTTCATCTGAAAGGTTTTGGTGACACCATTTGGGGAATTTCCTTCAATACAAAGGATACAGTGCTTCAGAACAGCAAGATCCGCAGCAGTCTCCTTTCTGCCCTGGACAGAGATTTCATTCTGAAAGAGCTGCCTGAAAACTGTACCTCCAGTGCCAATATCATTCCCGACGCTGCCGAGCTTGACGGAAAGCAATATAGAAAGCTTGCCGGAAACGTCACTTATGTTCCTTCCGAAAAACCAGCAAAGCTGCTTGTTGAGGGATTGGAAGAATCAGACCTGACCACACTTTCAAAGATTACGATTGTTTGCTCTAATGACGAAAAAACGCAATCTTTTGTCAATAACATCATACAGACATGGAATGATTTTACAGGCGGCTATTTCAATAAAAAACCTGTAGCTCTATCCGAACTGAAAGATACAGCAGCAGGGGAGAATTATCAGATCATTATTGCACCGCTTACTATTCAGGGAAATACACCGCTGAGCACTTTAGAGCTTTTTGAATCGACAAGCCGGTACAACACAGCCTCCCTTACCTCAGGAACTTATGATGATTTTGTCGGACAGATCAGAACAAATCTGACCGCCGAATCTGCCGGAACGATCAAAGAAGCAGAACGTTATCTTCTTGATGAGGGGATCTTCTATCCGCTGTATGTAGAAAACCGGTATTACGCAAGTGCCGGAAATGTGACAGGGATTATTTTCCATCCTTACGGCGCAGAAGTTGATTTTTTCTATGCAAAAAAAATTGTATGAAACAGATTATAAAAACGGAGGCAATTATGGCACTTGACGGTGTATTTTTAAGACATATCAAAAAAGAATTAGAAGAAAATCTGGTTGGCAGCAAGGTTGACAAGATCTATCAGCCCTCAAAGGATGAACTGATCTTGTCTATGCGTTCGAGAGAAGGGGCAAACAAGCTGCTGATATCCTCACGGGCAAACAGTCCGAGAATCAATATTACAACTTCATCAAGAGAAAATCCCAAAGTTCCGCCGATGCTCTGTATGCTTTTGCGTAAGCGGCTTTCGGGCGCAAGGCTGAGGTCGGTGACACAGCCGGAACTGGAACGCTTGCTGATTCTTGAATTTGAAGCGACAAATGAACTCGGGGATACCGTCATGCTTCGTCTTGCGGTAGAGATCATGGGGCAGTACAGCAATATTATTTTTATTGATGAAAATGGTATGATCATAGATGCTGTAAAACGTGTGGATGCGTCCATGTCCTCACAGCGGCTGGTTCTGCCGGGAATAAAATACGAACAGCCGCCGAAGCAGAACAAACTTTGTATGCTGACGGCAGAGGCACAGGAAATTATTGAAACGGTAGAAAATCTGCCAAGACCGCAGCTGCTTTCAAAGGCACTGCTGTCTGTCATTCAGGGTGTTTCTCCGATTATCTGCCGTGAGCTTGAATACCTGACAGGCAGGGGAGCGGATGTATATTCCAACGAAATGAATGAGGAACACAGAACACGGCTTTCGTATTTTCTGAAACGCGATATAGCTGTTGTCAGGAACTGTTCAGGCGTTCCATATATCATAACAGATCAGAGCAATAAGCCGATTGATTTTACATTTGAGCATATACAGCAATATGGTTCGGGACGTTCGGTGCAGGAAACGGAAACATTCAGTGAGCTGCTGGACAGGTATTATGCTAAAAAAGATAATATCGAGATCATGAAATCTAAGTCTGAGGATCTGAATAAGCTGATGTCCAATGCCGCATCAAGGCTGATCAAAAAAATCTACATTCAGAACGACGAACTCAAAACCTGTGCGGACAGAGAGCATTTTAGAATATGCGGTGATCTGATCCAGGCGAATATTTACCGGATCAAAAAGGGAGCAGCGGAATGTGAGGTAGAGAATTTTTATGATGAAAATTCTTCAACCATAAAAATCAGGCTTGACCCGGCACTTTCGCCGTCTGCCAATGCACAAAGATATTACAAAAGCTATCAGAAAGCAAAAACCGCGGAAAAGGTACTGAAAGTACAGATCGAAAAAGCGGAAAGCGAGCTTGATTATGTTTCTTCTGTTCTGGACAGTATCAGCCGTGCGGAAAGCAGCCGTGAGCTTGATGAAATACGTGATGAGCTGACCGAACAGGGCTACCTGAAAGCGAAAGGAAAAAAACAGCGGAAGGATAAGGCACTGCCGCCGCTGGCATTTCATTCGGAAAGCGGATTTACGATACTTGTCGGCAGAAACAACAAACAGAACGACAAGCTTACCTTAAAGCAGGCGGATAAAAATGACATTTGGTTTCACACAAAAGATATTCCGGGTTCGCATACTGTTATTATTACAGAGGGCAAAGAGGTTGATGATGAAACAATGCTTTTTGCCGCACAGCTTGCTGCATATCACAGCAAGGCAAGGGAGGCAGGCAAAGTTCCTGTTGATTTTACAAAAATACGTTATGTCAGCAAGCCTCAGGGTTCAAAGCCCGGAATGGTGATCTATGTGAATCAGCAGACGATGTTTGTTGAGCCTAAAAACCCCGATCAGGTTCAGTTGGGGGAGTAATAGTATAAACGGAAAGGGGTTTCTTATGGCTTTTACACATCTTCATGTACATACGGTCTACAGTCTGCTTGACGGTGCGTGCAATATTAAAGAACTGGTCAGAACGGCAAAGGAAATCGGTCAGGACAGTATCGCAATTACCGACCACGGTGTGATGTACGGCGTAATTGAATTTTATAAGGCGGCAAAAGCCGAAGGAATCAAACCGATCATCGGCTGTGAGGTTTATGTTGCACCAAGGGGAAGAAACGACCGAGTATCGGAGTTTGACAGGGAGAGCCGACATCTTGTTCTGCTGTGTGAAAACAATATCGGCTATCAGAATTTAATGAAACTTGATTCCCTCGCATGGACGGAGGGCTTTTACAATAAGCCGAGAGTGGATATGGAGCTTCTTGAAAAATACCACGAGGGATTGATCGCCCTTTCCGCCTGCCTTGCCGGAGATA
>CACYDD010000365.1 GCA_902773065.1 uncultured Ruminococcus sp.
CTTCTGTTTGTCCCGTTTGTTGTTTTGAGAAAATCCTTGGTTGTATTATGTGTCAGGTAAATCAGGTTGCCGATGATCGCATATCTGATAAACCTGATCAGGCAGATCATTGTTAGCAGAAGCAGGATACCGCAGACAATGATTTCGATCATACTTTCGCTTTGCATTTGCTGCATCTGCACAAAGGCTGTTGTATCGGAACTGATCTCTCCCAAAGCTGTGTTGTAAATTGTCAGTGCATTAACAGCATGAACAAGCCGATAACCCTCATATATTCCGCTCAGCAGTAAAACGATTCCCGTTAAAAAATGAAACATTTTTTCACCTTTTGTTTCTTATACTTATAAGAAAAATCCTCAATCTTGTTTCATCAATGAGGATTTTTTTGTTATACAGTCATCAATCTTTTTCGTTTGTTTTTTTCGGCTTTTTCCCTACATATTTTTGCACGAGCTAATGCTTTATCAAGCATACTTTCTTTTGACACCTTCAAAAAGTCCTCGACTTTATCCTCTGCAACCTCAAATGTAACGTGAACAGGTTTGGAAAATACTGCCATGTACCACACCCCACTTTCATCTTAATATTAAGATTTTGATTCAAAAATTAACTGTATATATAATATGAATGATTGTTTTCTATCTATACAATATCACTTTTGCGTTTTAATGTCAATTTCAATTTCACTAACCGGCGGCGCACCACGTACGCAGGGAATTCGCGCTGTCGCTACCCTTCGGTCGCTCTGAATGAAGAAAGATTAGTTTATCGCCGCGCTTCGATTTTATTGCCAACTATAATTTTACACTAACGCGGCGGAGTGCATCCGCTGTCAATTCGCGCTAAGGTTCATTGTAAAATGTCATTTATTGCCGCGCCATAAAGTCCCGGAAATATTTTACACCAACTTCTGCGCAGTGCCTGCATAAATATCCATTCCCATAACAGTGATCTCCTTACCATTCTCTTTCTCTTATGGCTTCTTCTGTATCAATATCAATACCGAAAAATGCAAGGATATATTCAACTGTTTCGCCTATGCTGTCACGGGCAACGGTTTCGATCTCACTGTCGTTTTCCTCAAACTCTTCTTCAAGGTCATTGATTGCGAGTGTCATTTCGTCCAGAGCTTCCTGAATTTTTTCCTTGTCGGTTTCTCCGTTTTCCAGCAGGGCAATGACCTTTTCAATCTCGGATTTTACCTTATCTACCAGAAAATCCGGAAAAAGTCCGTCATTGTACATATCTTCAAGCATTATATAACTTTCATCAAACTTTTTCATGATAGTGTCCCCTTTCACTCAAAACCATTCATCATCGTCTGCTTCAAAATCTTTGTAGTAACCGATAAAATCAGCCATAATTTCTTCTTTTGGCCGGGTGTTTTCGGTTTCCTTGCCGCCGTTTTTCAGGCTGTCAAGCCACTCCCCGTCTATCATACACCCGACATCAAAGCTGATGTGCTTGGCTTTGTCGATCAGTTCAATATCGGTTTCATCTCCGATACAGAAAAGATATCCGCACAGCAGGCGTATATATTCACTGCTGCTGCCATATTGGTAATTTTTGATTTCTTCTTCAATAAGCTCTCTGATTTCCGCTTTCGGAATTGTGTCAAATTCAAAACCATATTTCTGAATTATCTGTTCGGCTTTTTGTTCGTTTGTCATGAATTTTCAGCCCCTTAGTATGTTGCTTCAATTTCGAGTTGATAGGATTCACCGCCCAAAAAGTCAACCGCTCCTGAAAAATATATGGTGTGATGTTGATAGGTCAGTCGTCCTCTCACCGGATAATGTTCCATCATAATCAAAGCAAATTCATATCCTTCACTTAAATCATCATCCAGTTCTATATTAAGATTCCCATTTTCAAGCGGTAATCCTATTACATAGAATGTGGGAGGAAATTCAAACCAATCAAATTTTGTACCTGATATTGCTTTCTCGAATTTCTCATCATCTGTTGTAATTCCAATCGTTACTGTGTCATTTTTGTTTTCTGCTTCAACACTGCCGATTCCGAATTCAATATCACCGATTCTGAATGTACTCATTACCAAATTCTCCTTATTTCGGCAGATATCCTATTTTTTTCATTGCTTTGTCAAGTGTGCGCTGTGAGATTTTCAGGGCAAATTCCGCACCCTTGCGGTACTGTTCTTCAAGATATGCTTTGTCATTGATATAGCGGTCAAAGCGTTCCTGAATCGGGCGCAGTTCTTCTATGACTGCTTCACCGACAGCCGTTTTGAAATCGCCGTAGCCTTTTCCTTCGAATTCGGCAGTAATTTGATCAGCAGTTTTGCCTGTTACGGCACTCATAATGCCGATCAGGTTGTTGATACCTTCCTTGCCTTCGCCGACACATACTCTTGCTTCGCTGTCGGTCACGGCTCTTTTGAATTTCTTCATGATGGTTTCGGGCTTATCAAGAACTGCTACCCATGAATTGACATTTTCGTCCGATTTTGACATTTTTCTTGTCGGGTCCTGCAAAGACATTACTCTTGCACCGACTTCTGCGATATACGGGTCGGGTACAGTAAAGGTTTTGCCATAAATGCCGTTGAATCTCTCGGCGATATTTCTCGACAATTCCAGATGCTGTTTCTGGTCTGCTCCTACGGGAACAAGGTCAGCCTGATACAGAAGAATATCCGCCGCCATCAGTGACGGATAAGTAAACAGACCCGCATTGACATTATCGGCGTGTTTCTGTGATTTATCCTTGAACTGTGTCATTCTCGAAAGCTCGCCGAACTGAGTGTAGCAGTTGAGAAGCCATGCCAGCTCTGCATGAGTATGCACGTGACTCTGGATAAAGAACATACTTTTTTCGGGGTCGATGCCGCAGGCAAGAAGAAGTGCATAGGCATTTAAAATATTCTGCTTGAATACCTTCGGGTCTTGCCTTACTGTAATTGCATGAAGGTCGGCAACGGCAAAAATGCAGTTATAGTCATCCTGTAATTTTACCCAGTTTCTCAGCGCACCGAGATAGTTTCCGAGGGTGATCGTACCGCTCGGCTGAATGGCACTGAATATTCTTTTTTTCTTTTCGGTCGTCTGTGTATTATTTTTGATTTCTTCCGGCATATCAAAGTACCTCCGCTGCTAATTTTCCAAGTATTTTTATTCCTTTTTCAAGTTGTTCGTCTGTCGGTGTTGAAAAGTTGATCCTGAAAGAACTGCACTGTTCCGCTTCGTCTGTCAGGAAAGCATTTCCCGGGACAACACAAACCTTGTTCAGCACAGCCTGTTTGCAGAATTCGTTCATGGTGATTTTTGCATTTTCAGGCAGCTTGCACCATATAAACAATCCGCCCTCAATTCTCTGGTAGGTGATCCCTGTCGGAACAAGATATTTATCAAGAAGTTCCATGCAGAAATTCGCCTTTTTTCTGTAGATCTCTCTCAGACCTTTGAGATGTGCTTCATAATCGTATTCCGTCATGAACGCATGAGCTACCATTTGCGCCCATGAATTTGTGTGAACATCTTCGCCCTGTTTGCAGACTACCATTTTTTGTATAACCTCTTTCGGTGCAATAGCAAAACCAAGGCGCATACCGGGTGACAGTACCTTTGAGAAAGACCCAGCATAGACTACTCTTCCGTCCGTATCAAGTGATTTGATACAAGGAACATCCTCGCCGCTGATGCGGAGTTCACCGTAAGGATTATCTTCAATCATCATCGTATTATATTTTCTTGCCAGCTCATAAATTGCTTTTCTCTTTTCAAAGCTTGTGGTAATGCCTGATGGGTTCTGGAAATTTGCTATAATATAAATGAACCGTACATTCTTTTCTGTTTTGAGCGCATTTTCCAGTGCTTCAAGGTTCATGCCGTCACTTTCCACAGGAACGCCGCAAAGACGGCAGTTATAGGAGCGGAAGGAATTCAGAGAACCAATAAAGCTCGGTGCTTCACAAATTACGGTATCGCCCTCATTGCAGGTCGTTTTTGTAAAAAGATCCATTACCTGCTGTGCACCCGATGTAATAATCAGGTCATCGTTATCCGTGCCTACATTGTATTTGTTCTTCATGTATTCCGCTACTGCATTTCTGAGCGGCGGATAACCCTCAGTGACACTATACTGCAATGCACCGATCGGATTTTCTTTCAGTATCCTTGCGGATATTTCGGCAATCGCCTCTGTCGGGAACGCTTCGGGCGCAGGGTTGCCTGCGGAAAGCGAAACCACCGTCGGGTCTGCCGCATATTTAAAGATTTCTCTGATTGCCGACGGTTTGAGTGTTTTCACCTTATCGGATATGATATATTCCATTTCAAACAGCTTCTTTCCTGAATAATAAATTAACTCATAGCGAGTCTCAATCCTCTTAAATTTTACCACATTTGCTGATATCATGCAACCAATAAAACAAGCTTTTCGTCGTGTTTTCACAGTCGAGAGTTTAAAACATTTTTCTGAACTTGCATATTTCCCATAATTATTCGGAATTTTCATGTTAAGTTTGTATTATTATCAGGTTGTAATTTTTTCATAAATACATTATACTTAGTGTAAGTATACATGAGTAAGTGAGGATAAAATGCGCAGAAAATCATACTATGGCTACAATTCCTACAGCAAACGACCGTACCGCTATAAAAGCTACGGCAAAGGCTACTACGGAAATGACAGGAAGAAAAAAATCATAGCAGTATCACTTGTCTGTGCGGCAGTTGCCGCAGGAGCGGTCGGTGCTTGTGCGTATTTCGGCGTTTTCGGGGATATCATGCAGAATTTGGTTTCCGAAAGCTCTCAAATTAAACCCGATACTCAAAAGCAGACAAAGCAGGAAAGCGAAGCGGAAGAATCCTCCAAAGCCCCCCAAAAAGACCTCAAAGGTGAATTTGACGGAAATGTCTTTATCTATGGTGATCAGGGCTTTGAGATTTTCTACGGAAGTGAAAACAGTGCCAAAAAATATGCCGAAACCGTTGCTTCCATCAAAAAAACTCTCGGCAGTGATGTTAATGTTTATGATATGACTGTGCCGACACATTCGCTTTTCGCTCTGCCCGAAAAATACAAAGCGGAAGGCTCAAATGAAAAGGAAAGCATTAAAACAATCTATTCTAAAATCGGCAAGGATGTAAAAACGATAGATGTCACGGATTCACTAGAAAAGCACAAGGATGAATATATCTATTTCGGAACGGACAACAACTGGACAGCACTCGGTGCATATTATGCCTATGTCGATTTCTGCAAGGCGGCAGGTGTGAAATCTGCTGATCTCAATAAACTGCCTTCGGGTGAAATCAAGAACTTTACCGGCTCGCTCTGGGCGGCTACCACAACAGAGGAAAATCCCAAGGGCAATAAAACCCTTGCGGCTCATCCCGATACAGTAAAATACTATAAAACAGACGGCTACTGTACCCTTCTGGAAAGCGGCAGCAGTGAGACGAAAGAAGTCACCATGATCGCTGAATTTGCAGAAGGCTCCAATGCCTACAGTGCTTTTATCTGGGGCAACAACCCTTATATGAAGATAGAAACCGAACTGAAAACAAAAAGAAAGCTGTGTATTATCAAAGATTCCTACGGCTGTGCTTTTGCACCGTTCACAGCAGAAAGCTTCGATGAGATCTTTGTGGTTGATCCCGGATATTATGGCGGAAATATCATTGATTTTATCAAGAAAAACAAATATACTGATGTTCTGATCCTGAACAGCATCATGACAGCCAATACGGAACTGAGAACAGAAGAATTGAAAACGATCATAGATTGATCAACAGACAGGAAGTCAAAAAAGGAGGTGTGCCGCAATGCTCGGCAAAAATGTTACAATTGAAATTTTCGGCACACTGTCCGAAAATTCTCTCTATTCGGGTCATATCGTCGGCGGAAAGGATATGCGCCAGATCTATATTATTACCAATGATGAGCTTCACGGCGAAATCGAATGTACCATCATTGGTGCAGCAGTCGGGGAAACAAGAATGCAGACAAGACTGATTGCAGCCCCTGTTGATGAGATTTTCTATGAACCCGAGATACGTTCCAGACTGAAAACAACTTCACTGAATTACAAAAAAATCAACTGTATCTATGAAAAATCCTGCGGTGCGGTTGTATATCGGTTAAATGAAAAAAATGACATACGCATTTTGCTCGTTAAAAACCATAACGGAAAATGCTGGACGTTCCCGAAAGGACATATCGAAAATGATGAAAACGAGGAAGAAACGGCTCTGCGTGAGATCAGGGAGGAAACCGGGCTGAATGTTGAGCTTATTCCCGGATTCAGGGAAACAAGCAGCTATCGCCCATTTGGAAAAATCAGAAAAACTGCTGTGTTTTTCCTTGCTAAAGCCGATAAAAGCATTGTCAGTATGCAGCAAAGCGAGATTGACTTTTATTTATGGGTCAGTCTGGAGGAAGCTCTGAGAATGTGCCGCCACGAAAACGATATCAATATCCTCAAACAGGTACGCAAAAAGCTTGCTGTTTGAGTTTTACTGCCGCACAATATCAAATTGTGCGGTCTTTTTTAGTTGAAAGTGGGTTGTGATTAGTTTTCGACTTCTCAATTTCATCAAATTGCAAATAATCACTAAAAAATAATTGTATATTGCGGTTCTGTTGTTAATATGCTATAATATTTTAAAAGGAGGGATTTGGATGGATGATTTTATCATGTCACCGAAAATTGATTTCGCTTTTAAGGAATTAATGCGAAATGACTATGTCCGTAAAGGTTTTCTTAGTGCTGTTCTGAACATCAAGGATACGATGATCAAATCAACAATACTGCTGAATACGAATCTGCCCAAAATCCATGAAGACGAAAAACAGGGAATCCTTGATGTCAGGCTTACCATGAACGATGATACAGAAATTAATATTGAGATTCATCTCGCTTACATGAAAACATGGGCTGACCGGAGTACATTCTATGTATCAAAGCTGCTGGTTGAACAAGTTGATATCAACAAGAATTATTCCAATATCAAAAAATGTATCAATATCAGCCTGCTTGATTTCAATTACATCAAGGAAACAGAGCGGTTTCATACGATTTATCATCTTCGTGAGGACACAGAGAATATCAAATATACGGATATTTTAGAAATTCATGTTGTTGAATTGCCGAAATTACCGCAGAAGGATGATGGTACGGATCTTTATGACTGGGTACGATTTATCAAAGCTGAAAATAAGGGGGAGTTTGAAATGTTGGCAAAACAGAACACTTACTTGAGCAAAGCATACGAAACGCTTGAAGAAATCAGTGCTGACCGACAGAAACGTCTTGAATACGATGCTCGCCAAAAGGCTTTGTATGACTACAATACCATGATGATAGAAAGCCATGAAAGAGGCTGGATTGAAGGAAAAGC
>CACYDD010000366.1 GCA_902773065.1 uncultured Ruminococcus sp.
AGCTGCATAAAATCCGCCCAGACTCGTTCCCACGACTGCACTGCAAAAATTATTGGTAAACTGGCTGCTCAACATCTGCATTAATTTCTCGGGAGAAGTCCTGTCATGATCCAGCTGTAATGAAATCACCTCAAAACCGCACTCCGACAAGGCATTATATGCCGCATTCGCTGCATTTCCTTTATATCCGTGTATATTCAAAATCTTCATCATTCGTCACCATCGATTCATTCCGCTCTTTCTTTTCTCAAAACCGATCCTGCCGGTATTTCCACATTGCTCGGCATGATCACTTTCTGCATGGCATGGGGTGCAACATCGATCTGCTCACCCTTTTCATTCTGCATATAATCTACAATAATTTCAAACGGCTCTCCGCTCGGCGGCAGAACATCCAGTCTGTCTCCCGAGAAAAAACGGTTGCGTTGGGTAAGATATGCCGTATGGTCTTTATATTCGTGACACACTGCCACAACATCATAATGGCGGATATAACCGCCGTTACCTGTGACCTGACCGGGCTGTCCGCCAAAGAAAAAGCCTGTGCTGTATTCTCTGTGGCTGACTTTTTCAAGCTCGTCTTTAATCCAAGATGACAGCGGCTTTTCACCGCCGTATTCATAATATTCGTCTATTGCATGACGGTAAGCATTGGTAATCACCGAAACATAATAAGCAGACTTTGCCCTGCCCTCGATTTTCAGACTGTTGACACCTGCTTTCAGCAGCTCGGGAATATGCTCTATCATGCAAAGGTCACGGGAATTATAGAGGAATGTGCCGTTTTCAGTTTCCTCAACAGGAAAATACTGACCGTCTCTGTGTTCTTCAAAGAGATGATATTTCCATCTGCATGGCTGGGCACAGTCGCCTCGGTTGGCATCTCTGCCTGTCATATAGCTTGAGATCAGACATCTGCCCGAAAAAGAAACGCACATCGAGCCGTGAACGAAAGTCTCTATTTCCAGCTCCGCAGGAATTTTTACCCTCAGCTCCGCTATCTCATCAAGAGAAAGCTCTCTTGCAAGCACAACACGGGAAGCCCCCATTTCATAAAGTACTTTCGCTGTCTGATAATTGACAACACCTGCCTGTGTAGAAACGTGCCGCTGCACCTTCGGTGCATATTTTGCGGCAAGCGACATTACACCGAGATCCGCAATGATAAACGCATCAACACCGCAGTCCTGTACAGTTTTCAGAAATTCAGGCAGACGGTCAATTTCATCGTTTCTCGGCAGCGTATTACAGGTAACGTGTACCTTTACCCCTTTTTCATGTGCTTTTTCGACAGATAATTTCAAATCTTCCGCAGTGAAATTCTTTGAAGCCGTCCTCATTCCGAATTCCGTTCCGGCAAGATAAATGGCATCCGCTCCGAATTTCAACGCACTGTCAAAACATTCCGTATCCCCTGCCGGAGCAAGCAGTTCAACCTTCCCAAACATATAAATATACCTCCGCAAATAAAATTATATCCATTATATCATCAAACTTTGTAAAATGCAACGAATCCGGATTTTAAAAACCGGAAATATAGTAAATATCACCTTAACTGATGTTGAAATTTTATATGAGACAAATTCATTCACAAAAAATTAGCAGTACCAACATGAAACAAATACATTAATTTGCAGAAATCCGTCGTTTTTTCGTGGAAGTTTTTGCCATTTCCGTAACATTTCATAATTTTTTGGATAGAAAATAATAAAATTTCGATAAAACAGTTGCAATTTGAATTTGTTTTGTGTAAAATGTATATAGAAGTTTTCGCCGTTGCGTTTCTGACACCTGTGTTATACACGGCGAATCATTTGAAAGCAGTAAATTATTATAATATCAAAGTGAGGGAACAAAATTATGTCCAACAGATTGTTTCAGGGAGTTATCCATCAGATGAGAGATACCATCGACAGAACGATCGGTGTAATTGATGAAACTTCCGTTGTTATTGCCTGCAGTGAGCTTGGCAAGATCGGTGAGGTAAACGAACATATTACCTCGGAAATGCTGACCTCTGCTGCACCCTTTGTACTTAACGGATATACATACAAGGCTTTCGGCAACAAACCGAGAAGCGAATATGCCGTATTCGTGGCAGGAAACGATTATGCAGCCCAGAAATACGCTGCGATCCTTGCTGTTTCTCTCGGCAGCATCAAACAGTATTATGACGAAAAGTATGACAGAGGCAACTTTATCAAGAACGTGATCCTCGACAATATCCTCCCGGGTGACATTTACCTGAAATCAAGAGAA
>CACYDD010000367.1 GCA_902773065.1 uncultured Ruminococcus sp.
GTCCGATAGGACAGAGAGGTCACACGCCGAAGGCGTGTCGGCGAGCTGAAAGCGAGCCGTAATTAGTTATTGATTTGTGCATTTTGCCAAATTTGCTCATTTATAGTTTTAAACTTGAATTGCGGCGATAAATCAGAATTACGGATGAAGTAGTGAGCAAGCGAACGAATACACAAATTATGACCGGCAGGTTGCCGGAAAATGATACGGTCAGTCAGTTCATACTGAAAGACCGTATCGTTTTTTATGAATTTATGAAAAAATTTCTGCTTTTGCTTGAAAGATTCGGGATATATTGGTATAATAAAATAGATTGATATATCAAAGTATGGAGTGATATCATGACTGTAAAAGATTATGAGGAAATAATTGGCAAAAGAATGAAATCCGCAAGATTCAGACATTCTAAAAATGTGGCAAAAGAGGCTGTGCGCCTTGCCAAAAAATACGGTGCCGATGTTCAGAAAGCCGAAATTGCAGGTATTCTGCACGATGCAACAAAGGAAAGTACTGAGGAAGAGCAGATGGAACTGATTGAACGTGCAGGCATTGAGCTGACAGAACTGGAGCGTTCCAGCCACAAGCTGTGGCATGCGATTTCGGGAAGTGCATTTATTCAGGTGGAGCTTGGAATAGAGGATGAAGATATCATTAACGCCATCCGCTACCATACAACAGGCAGAGCAGGGATGACACTGCTTGAGAAAGTGATTTTTATTGCAGATTTTACCTCAGCCGAAAGAGATTATGATGGTGTTGATAAAATGCGCAAAATCGCTGATAAAAGCCTTGATGAGGCGGTTCTGGAGGGCATGGCGTTTACAATCGCCGATCTTGCTGAAAGAAAGCTCACCATAGCCCCGGATACCTTTGAGGGCTACAATGAAGCCTCATTTTTAAAAGCAAAAAAGAAGAAATAAGGTCATAACTTGTTTCCAATATTAAATCAACATTCACTGCCAAAAAAGGAGGGCAACTATATGACATCTTTAGAAACAGCAAAGCTTGCGGTTAAAGCACTTGACAGCAAGAAGGGGCTTGATATCAAAGTGATAAAAATTCGGGATATATCATCTATCGCAGACTATTTTGTGATTGCGACAGGTACATCCAACACTCACGTCAAGGCACTTGCCGATGAAGTGGAATTCAAGCTGGACGAAGCGGGTATCAGCGTGAGCAGCATTGAGGGTCAGAGAAATGACACTTGGATTCTTCTTGACTACATTGACGTGATCGTTCACGTATTCTCCGACGAAGCCAGGGAATATTACGACCTCGAACGCCTCTGGGAAGACGGAGAAACAGTAGAAATGAATAATGAATAAAGAATAATGAAGGTTCGCTTTGGCAAGCCAAAGCGGAATATAGAAAAGGAGTAATGACTGTATGAAATACGATCATAAAAGTATTGAACCGAAATGGCAAAAGGTATGGGAAGAGGCAGGGATCTATCATGCGGAAGAAAAAAGCGAAAAACCGAAATATTACACGTTGATTGAATTTCCTTATCCCTCGGGACAGGGACTCCATGTAGGACATCCACGTTCCTATACAGCACTTGATATCGTAGCACGTAAGCGCAGAATGCAGGGTTACAATGTGCTGTATCCGATTGGCTGGGATGCGTTCGGTCTGCCAACAGAGAATTTTGCGATTAAAAATCATGTTCACCCTAAGGATGTTACAAAGAAAAATGTAGCACGTTTTAAAAGCCAGCTTCAGGCTCTTGGTATTTCCTTTGACTGGAGCAGAGAGATCAATACGACTGACCCGTCCTATTACAAATGGACGCAGTGGATTTTTCTTCAGCTGTTCAAAAATGGTCTTGCGTACAAAAAGGAAATGGCTGTGAACTGGTGTACTTCCTGTAAATGTGTACTCGCAAATGAGGAAGTAGTCAACGGTGTATGCGAACGATGCGGCAGTGAGGTTGTCCGCAAAGTAAAATCACAGTGGATGCTGAAAATCACTGCCTATGCCGAAAGACTTATTAATGACCTTGACCTTGTTAATTATCCCGACAGAGTAAAGGCACAGCAGAAAAACTGGATCGGCAGATCAACAGGTGCAGAGGTTGATTTTACTACTACCACAGGCGATACACTGACGGTTTATACTACCCGACCTGATACCCTTTTCGGTGCTACCTATATGGTTATTTCCCCCGAACACCTGATCATAGAAAAGCTTTCGGGTATTATCGGCAATATGGACGAGATCAGAACCTATCAGGAGGCAGCAGCGAGAAAATCTGATTTTGAGCGTACCGAGGTTGCCAAGGATAAAACAGGTGTCAGAATTGACGGTGTTGAAGCGATTAACCCTGTGAATGGAAAACAGATTCCGATATTTATTTCCGATTATGTACTTGTTTCCTATGGTACAGGTGCAATTATGGCAGTGCCTGCGCATGATACTCGTGACCATGACTTTGCTGTAAAGTTTGGTCTGCCGATTATTGAGGTTGTTAAGGGCGGACAAGATGTACAGGCAGAAGCCTTTACAGACTGTGCGACAGGTATTCTGACAAACTCCGATTATCTTGACGGACTTTCGGTTGAAGAAGCAAAGAAGAAAATTATCGAAAAGCTGGAAGAAACAGGCAAGGGCAGAGCAAAGGTCAACTATAAGCTGCGTGACTGGGTATTCTCACGTCAGCGTTACTGGGGCGA
>CACYDD010000368.1 GCA_902773065.1 uncultured Ruminococcus sp.
GAAATGACAGCCGATGTCAAAGGTACATGGGTTGCAACGGTTGAAGGCGACCTGAATAAGAAGTATTATACTTACAATGCTTATTTTCAGGGAGAGGTTAATGAGGATATCGTTGACCCATATGCAAAAAGTGTCGGCGTAAACGGCAAAAGAGGACAGATCCTCGACCTGACAACGACTGATCCCGAAAACTGGAGCAGCGACAGCAGACATACTTATAAGAATGTAACAGATATGGAGATCTATGAAGTTCATGTAAGAGATTTCTCTATCGATGAGGACAGCGGTATTTCCGCAGCTAACAAAGGCAAGTATCTTGCCTTTACAGAAACAGGAACAAAGAATTCAAAGGGTACTGCAACAGGTGTCGATCACCTTGTAGACCTTGGTGTTACATCCGTACAAATTCTTCCTTCCTATGATTTTGGCTCAGTGGACGAGACAAAGCTTGATACACCGCAGTTCAACTGGGGTTATGGTCCGGTGAACTACAATGCTCCCGAAGGCTCTTATTCCACAGATCCTTACAACGGTGAAGTAAGAGTGAATGAATACAAGCAGATGGTGCAGGGTCTCCATGGTGCGGGTATCGGCGTTATCATGGACGTTGTTTACAACCATACCTATAACACACAGTACTGCTTCAATCAGCTTGTTCCCGGTTATTTCTACAGACCCGATTCCAACGGCTCAGGCTGTGGCAATGATGTTGCTTCCGAGCGTACAATGGTTAGAAAGTTTATTGTGGATTCTGTGAAATATTGGGCTTCCGAGTATCATCTCGACGGTTTCCGTTTTGACCTGATGGGTCTTATCGATGTTGATACAATGAACGCTGTAAGAGCAGCAGTGAACGAAGTTGATCCTACCATCGTAATCTACGGTGAGGGTTGGACACTTGGTACAAATGTGACAAAAACAGGCACAAAGCTTGCTACGCAGACAAATTCCGCACTGACACCGGATATCGCTTATTTCAGTGATAACATCCGTGACAGTGTCAAGGGTCATGTTTTCACATCTACAGAAAAAGGCTATGCAAACGGTAATGTAACAAAACTGAAAGACCTTCTTGCATCTGTACAGTATGCAAAAGCTTGGTCAACATCTCCGACTCAGACGGTAAACTATGTTGACTGTCATGATAACCTGACACTTTGGGATAAGATCAGAACTTCCAATGCGACAGACAACGAGGCTGATCAGATTCGTCAGAACCTCCTTGCAGCAGCAATTATTCAGACAGCACAAGGTATACCGTTTATGATGAGCGGTGAGGAATTCCTCAGAACAAAAACAAATGAAGACGGCACATATAATGATAACAGCTATGCTTCACCTGATAGTGTCAACAAACTGGATTATTCAAGAATTGATACCTACAGCAATGTTTACAATTACTATAAGGGTCTTATCGCACTGAGAAAGGCTCATCCTGCATTCAGACTGACAACAGCAGATGCTGTAAGTGCAGATTTCAAGACAGCTCTGGAAAACACAGAAACAGGTGTAGCTGCATTTACACTTGACGGTACAAAGGTTGAAGGCGAATCCGCTGACAGCATTATGGTTGTATACAATCCTCTCTCAACTGCAACCAAGGTAACACTTCCCGAAGGTAACTGGGATGTATATGTCAATGACAAAACAGCAGGCAACACATCTCTGGCTTTAGTTTCAGATGAAGTAGAAGTTCCGTATCTTTCTGCTATGGTTCTTGTGAAAGATCCTGCAAAGAATATCGGTCTCAAGAGTGTAACTATTGAAAAAACAAGCTATACTTATGATGGCACTGCTAAAAAGCCGAAGGTTCTTACTGTTACAGACGTTAATGGCAAGACTGTAGTTGCTTCCAATTATACTGTATCCTACAGCAATAATAAGAATGCAGGCACAGCCACTGTAACAGTAAAGGGTAAGAATCCATACTCAGGAACTGTTAAAGCTACTTTCAAGATTGCAGGTAAATCTATCACAAAGGCTAGTATTTCAGGTGTGAAATCTTCCTATGCTTATACTGGTAAGGCACAGTCTCCGACAGTGACAGTAAAGGACGGTTCAACAACGCTCAAGAAAAATACAGATTATACTGTAACCTACACAAATAATACAAAGGCAGGAAAAGCAACCATTACCATAAAAGGTAAAGGCAACTACAGCGGCAGCACAAAAAAGACATTCAAGATCACTGCAAAAAGTCTTGCCAAGTTTACAACAAAGCTTTCCACAACCTCCTATGTATATAACGGCAAGGCAAAAACACCTTCCGTAACAGTAAAGGACGGTACAAAGACCCTTAAAAAGGGTACAGATTATACTGTAACTTATACGAATAATAAAAAACCGGGTAAGGCTACAGTAAAAATTACAGGTAAGGGTAACTACAGCGGCACTATCACAAAAACTTTCACGATCAAACCGAAAAAAGCAACCCTTAAAACGGCAACATCACCGAAAACCAAAAAGCTTAAGGTAACATGGACGAAAGATACAACCGTAACAGGCTATCAGATCCAGTACTCTACAAGCAGTACCTTCAAGAGCGGCAACAAAACAAAATTAATTACCAAGAATTCAACAACCTCCGCAACCCTTTCAGGTCTCACAAAAGGTAAAACTTACTACGTAAGAATAAGAGAGTACAAAACAATCAACGGCACAAAGAGCTTCGGTGCTTACAGTGCTAAAAAGACAGTTAAAATCAAATAATCATTGATTATCCGTTCCGGTATCTCCTATGGGATGCCGGAACATTTTTGTCGGGATTTTTATCAAAATCTATGGATTTTGGCAGGTATTTTGTTGCATAAAGCGGAAATTTAAAAAGTTGATTGTAAGAGGAAATGAATTATGCTATACTGTATGTTGGTGAAAATATCAGTATAGGAAAAAGAGGGTATTCTGAATGGCTAAAAGAGAAGATTTAAGAAATATTGCAATTATCGCTCATGTTGACCACGGCAAAACAACGCTTGTTGACCAGCTTCTTCTGCAAAGCGGTATATTCAGATCAAATGAAACAGTAGCGGAAAGAGTCATGGACTCCAATGACCTCGAAAGAGAAAGGGGAATTACCATTCTTTCCAAAAATACGGCTGTTATGTACAACGATACCAAAATTAATATTGTTGACACGCCCGGTCATGCAGATTTTGGCGGCGAAGTGGAACGTATTCTGATGATGGTGGACGGTGTGCTTCTGCTTGTTGATGCTTTTGAAGGCTGTATGCCGCAGACCCGATTTGTGTTGAAAAAGGCACTCGGACTGGGTAAAAAACCGCTTGTTGTTGTCAATAAGATCGACCGCCCGGGCGCAAGACCGGAGGAGGTTGTTGACGAGGTACTTGATCTGTTTATCGAGCTTGGCGCAGATGACGACCAGCTTGAATTCCCTGTTGTCTATGCTTCGGGCAGAGACGGCTATGCTTCTCTTGATGCTCATACACCGGGAACAGATATGAAGCCGCTGTTCGAGAAAATTATTGAGGAAATTCCTGCACCGGAGGGCGAACCTGATGAACCTCTCCAGCTGTTATTTTCCAATATCGACTATGATGATTATGTCGGCAGGATCGGTATCGGCAGAGTGGAAAGAGGAAGCTGTAAGGTAGGTCAGAGCGTAATTCTTTGTCATAATGACGGAACGTGCAAAAATGCAAGAATCAATAAATTGTATCAGTTTGAAGGACTGAAAAGAGTAGAGGCGGAAAGTGCAGGTCTGGGTGATATCGTTGCTGTGTCGGGTATTGCTGACCTGAATATCGGTGAAACAGCTTGTGATGTGGAGAATCCCGAGCCGCTCCCGTTTGTCAAAATTGATGAGCCGACTGTATCCATGCTGTTTATGGTCAACAACAGCCCCTTTGCCGGCAAAGAGGGAAAATATGTCACCTCCCGAAATATCCGTGAGCGTCTTTTCAAAGAGGTGGAAACGAATGTTGCCATGCGTGTTGAGGAGACAGATTCCGCTGATACCTTCAAGGTATCGGGTCGAGGCGAACTGCATCTTTCGATCCTGATTGAAACCATGCGTCGCCAGAACTATGAATTCCAGGTTTCCCGTCCGAAGGTTATTATGAAGGAAGAGGACGGTGTTCTCAAAGAGCCGATGGAGCTTCTGACAGTGGAAGTGCCGGATAACTATGTCGGTGCGGTCATGGAAAAGCTTGGTGCAAGGAAAGCAGAACTGATCAATATGGCACCAAAGGAATCGGGTACTACACAGATCGAATTCAGAATTCCCTCCCGCGGACTGATGGGCTATCGTCCCGAATTCCTGACAGATACTAACGGCAACGGTATTATGAACAGCATTTTTGACGGCTATGAGCCGTATAAGGGAGATATCGAAACCCGTACACAGGGTTCACTGATCGCACACGAAACAGGTCCGACGACAGGTTACGGACTGTTTGCCGCTCAGGACAGAGGAAGATTGTTTATCGGTCCGGGTGTTGATGTTTACGAGGGAATGATCGTAGGTTCTAACCCGAAAAATGAAGATATGGTTGTCAATGTATGCAAGAAAAAGCATATTACCAATACCCGTGCCTCAGGTTCAGATGATGCACTCAAGCTTACTCCGCCGACGATTCTCAGTCTGGAACAGTCGTTGGAATTTATCAACGATGACGAGCTTGTTGAGGTAACGCCGCAGTCGATCCGTATGCGTAAAACCATCCTCAATAAGGAGCAGCGCATGAAGGCGCAGAGTAAGGGCGGCTGATCCATGAACTATGTTGTTTTTGATCTTGAATGGAACGGCTGTTTCAGCAAAAAACTTGATAGCTATATCAATGAAATTATCGAGATCGGTGCTGTGCGGCTTGACGAGAAACTGAATATCACAGGAAAGTTCAATATACTGGTTCGTCCTGAGGTCAGCAAACGGCTGAATTCCTCCGTCAAGACGCTTACATCTTTGACGTATGAGGATTTGATGCACGGTGCACCGTTCAGTTATGGATATAATAAGTTCAGAAAATTCTGCAGCGGCTGTATTCTGATGACATGGAGTACAAGTGATATTGATGCGCTTGTTTCCAATGTAAGGTATCACAAAAAGGCTGACAAAATTGATTTTATGAAACAGTATATTGATCTCCAGCAGTATTGTCATGATCTGCTCGGACTCAGTGATAATAATGCTCTCGGTTTACAGGCAGCATCTGATATGCTTGGTATTGATACTGAGGATATTCCGCACCATCGTGCGCTGGGAGACAGTATCATGTCTGCCATGTGCCTGCAAAAGCTTTATCATAAGGGTGCGCTAAATGCATATATTACCGACACAACGAAAGATGAATTCTATGACAGGCTGTTCTTTCATCCATATCATATTGAAGATATCAATGATAAGGATATTGATAAAACCAAAATGTTTTTTAACTGCGGAAAATGCGGTGCAAGAACGAACAGAATCTCAGAATGGGATGCAAAGTGTAAATGCTTTACAGCAAAATTTCATTGTCCGGAATGCCATTATGAATTTGCAGGACGAATGCAGTTCAGGAAAAAATATGACAGTGTATTGGTTACGAAAAAAATCCTCAAGCCGCACAGCAATGCGGAGCATGAGGAAAATAACAGTAATAAAAAATCGGCTCAGTGAGCCGGTTTTTTTATGGCTTTGTGTTATGGTTGTAAATGATTTCAAGACCTTTGATCAGGAGATCATCGTCAATTTGGATTTTATGACGGCAGTTTGGTATGATCGTTCGTGAAAGTCCGCCCGTTGCGATGACCGTCGGTTCGCCGTCAATTTCTTCCATCATCCGATCGATCATGCCGTCGATCATGGCAGCATTTCCGAATACAACGCCCGAGCGCAGACAGTCTGCAGTATTTGTGCCAATGGCTCTTGTCGGTGCATCAAGGCTGATATCCTGGAGCTGTGCAGCATTTTTGGTAAGTGATTCCATAGCGACCTTTACCCCCGGAACGATCACACCGCCCCTGTAAATGCTGTTCTTATCCACTGTAACGATGGTGGTTGCTGTTCCCATATCAATAATGATCAGCGGTTTCGGATATTCTGCAATAGCAGCAACAGCACCCACTACAAGGTCACTGCCGAGAGTAGCAGGATTATCGATCTGAATATTCAGCCCTGTCTCGATTCCCTCTCCGACAATCAGCGGCGTGCTCGGAATAAATTTTTCCAGTGCTTTTTTCAGTACGGTATTCAGCTGAGGAACAACAGAGGAAATAATTGCACCGCTGAACTGCTCTGAGGCATGATGATTCAGTTCGATCAGTGTTTTGAAAATGACAGCGTATTCGTCCTCAGTCTTATGCGTATCGGTATTGATCCTTGTCAGAAAAGCAGTTTGGGCATTATCAATCCCGCCGAATACAATGTTGGTATTTCCCACATCCAGTGCAAGTATCATGTTGATCTCTCCTTTACTTTTTCGGTTATTTCGGGAAAATCATCAAGATGAATATCCAGCTGATTGAACGGTATTTCAATGCCTGCTTTGTCAAGTGCATTTTTGATGCCCTCGCGCATATCAAACAGCAGTGCCCAGTAGTTTTGGGGAACACACCATATCCATACTTTCAGATCAACACTGCTTTCGCCGAACTGCTCAACAATGACCTTGTTGGGCTTTTCCTGAAGAACACGTTTATCACCTTTGATCAGTTCCATAATCACGCTTCTTGCTTTTGCAATATCTTCTTCATAGGAGATTGAAACCGGAATTTCAAGTCTTCTGTCCTCAAGATTGAAATGATTGATGATATTATTGGTGGAAAGTCTTGAATTTGGTATCAGCACTTCTTTGTGGTCATAGGTACGCAGTGTGGTATACATCATATCGATTTTCATGACCTCACCAACAATGCCTTCCGTTTCAATATAATCTCCTGTTTTGAATTTGCGGTTGAGAATGATCAGCGTACCGCTTGCCACATTGGCAAGACTGTCCTTGATGGCAAGACCAACTGTTACGGCTGCTGCACCCAGAGCAGTGATGAGTGTAGAAACATCAAACTGAAGTGCAGAAAGAACGCTGACACCGAGAAAAATAAACAGCACAGTTTTTGTCACGGAGGTAAGAAAACTGATAATGGTCAGATCTGCTTTGCTTTTATTCAGTGCTTTTGTCATGATCTTGATCACAAGCTTGATAAGCCACCACCCTGCCACAAGAACGAGGATCGCTGTGATCAGGTGTGGAATATAGCCTAAAAACCAATCTCCCGTTTCATTAAGCCACTGCTGAAAGTGGCTTATATTTTCTTCGACCTCTGAGGTATCGATCACAGGGTCAAGCATCATAAAATCCATCATATCACCCATTCAGTTAAAAATACTTTATCATTATAGCACATTGAAAAGAAAGTTAAAAGCAGGATTTGTATATTTTTTCAATATTGTGTATGTATTTTTTGTCACGGCTTGCAAAAAGAAACGATTTATTGTATGATAAAGAGAGGAATTGTTGAAAGGGTCATTGATATGGAATATACATTAACACAAAATGCTGACAGAGAATTAATTTATTACGGGATTTATCATACAGAAATGGAAGTGCCTGACGGCGACCTTTTGTGCGAGGTCAGAAAAAAATATTTTGAAACAGGCAAAAAGCAGAAAAACCGCAGTACTTATAATATTATGGGCGAACTGTACCGCAGTTCTTACAGTATGGAAGAGGGCAAGCCGCTGAAATGGAAAAAACTGATCGGTTCACAGCTTTCGGAGAGAGTGACAATAAAAAACGACCATTATTTTGTTGAAACGCTTGACCGTGACCGCAGACCTTATAAAAGAACCTATTTTGATTTTGAGCATCAATGGCTGTCAACCGAATATTTTACTTCGGGTGACCGAAAAACAGCGGATTGTACACTTGTCCCTTCTGTGGACGGAGATAAACCTGTGATCATCCGCAGGATAGGAAAAAACATTATTGATATGCTGTATCCGTTTGAGCTCATGGTGGATAAGGAACTGACGGAAAAGCTCAATATACTGACAAATGAGCCGCAGATTTTCTGCCGTACCAGTTGCGGTAGTTTTTATTTCTGCACAAAGGAAGAGGCAGAAAACCGCAAAGAAGCACTGGATAAAATGCTTGCAAGAGATTATGATTCTACAAACGAACCCGATGTGGATGAGATCATAGAGCCTGCCTTTGAAGTCAATGTTGCTGCTTTGAATGAAGATACAGACAGGTCAGAAAGGCAGGAAAAAGAGATCATACCGGAAATCACCGAGCCTGCTGTCGCAGTGCCGGAGGAAAACATATCGGAAGCAACAGAGGTTCTTTCTGAAGAACCGGAAAACACAGACCCGCTTTCCGTTGAACTCGAGCCGGTTGTAACGGAAACTGTACCCGATGAGGAAGAGAAAATCATTGCGGCAGAGGAAAATGATGATACGGAAGAATTGACCTACAGTGCTGTTCCGACAGAGCAGGACGAACCTGAAGAAGAAAAGCCTTTGATATCGGATATGCTTGATGATATGTCAGAGTATGCCGTGCAGGCTTCTCCGTGTGCTTTTATGCAGGAGTGTCCGTATGAAACTGTCGGCAAGATGATCATTGAATCGGGCGGAAAGCAGTATTTCTATTTTGGCGATATCCTTGATGATAAGCGAAACGGCAGCGGCAGAACCTCCATGTCGGACGGCAAAACCGCCTATGAGGGCAGCTACAGAGGTGACAAGCGTGACGGTTTTGGTGTCTACTATTATAAATCGGGCAAGCTTTGCTATGCAGGCTCATGGAAACAGAACAGGCGCAGCGGTCTGGGCGTTGCATTTTCGCCCAATGACGGCAGTGCTTATATCGGAAAATGGCAGGATAATGTTTCATCGGGGGTCGGGGCAAGCTTTGACAGCGAAGGCAGGCTTGTCTACCTGGGAAAAACCGTTGACGGCAGGCGCAGCGGCGCAGGTGTGACCTACTCGGCAGAAAGAGATACTTTCTTTGTGGGAAAATATAAGGACGGAGAATTTCTCGGAAAGGGCACACAGTTTGACAGTGAGGGAAATCTCCTGTATGTCGGCGGCTATGTTGATGGAGTGAGAACAGGCGAAGGTACCTCCTACAATCCTGACGGAACGATTCGCTATAAAGGAATGTGGCAAGATAATCTGTTCCATGGAGAAGGTGTTCTGTATATTGAGGACGGAAGTATTCTCAGGGGCAGTTTCCGCAGTGGTTTCGCTTACGGCAGTTGTACCCTGACCGACAGCAGCGGCAGAGTGATTTATACCGGCGGCTTTGCCAATGACCTTTATAATGGCACGGGACGGCTGTATTCGGATGACGGCAGTTTTGTGGAAGGTCGCTTTGTAGACGGTGAGCCGACAGGTGTCTTTAACGAATATAATAGCAGCGGCGACCTTGTTTATTGCGGCGAATGGACGGATATGCACCGCAGCGGCAGGGGAATTGAATATCAGAACGGCGAAAAGCTGTATGAAGGCGATTTTGTCAATTCTGTTTATCATGGCAGAGGAAAGCTGTATGAAAACGGTTTACTTGTTTATACCGGCGGCTTTGATAATGGTATCAGAAGCGGCTTTGGTATGGAAATATGCGAGGAAGAAGTTGTTTATCAGGGTATGTGGGAGCAGGATTCCTATCACGGCTGCGGTATTCTATACAAGGACGGCTATCCGAAATATGCAGGCTGCTTTGAAAACGGCGTAAAACAGGGCAGGATCAACGAAATTGCCGACAATCATATTGTCAGAAAATGCATTTACAAAGATGATGAACTGACCTATATGTGTGAATATTCCGATGACGGAACACTGCTTTATTACGGCAGTGTCAAAAACGGAGAACGCAGCGGAATGGGCTGTTCATTTAATGCTTCATGCGAAAAAGAATATGAGGGTATCTTTAAAAACGGAAAGCTGGAAAAGCCCATGCAGGTATTTTTCAGGGATCTGGAAGATATTCCCTCATGCAGGGAGCTTTCGGGCAGTGATTACGATTTGTTCATTCATTCCCCCGAATACGCTGTTGAAACCAATACTGCTGACGGTATCTATACAGGACAGTTACGGGATGGCAAACCCGAGGGCAAGGGTACGATCCTTTATTTCGACCATAGATATACAGGACAGTTCAGAAGCGGCAAACCAGAGGGCAGCGGCGTGATCTATATGCGTGACGGCAGCGAGATCAACGGCATATTCAGCACAGAACCCACCCCCTCTGGCGAAACCCTCATCTTCACCAACGTAACATACTACAAAGATCAGGTTGAAGGGTGAAGGTTGAAGGTGGCGGGTGCAGCAAGAAAGGGAAGAATCATGACTACATTATATATATCGGATTTAGACGGTACATTGTTGAATAAAAATGCACAGCTGACCGATAATACGATAGAGATTATCGGCGGTCTGATTGAGAGAGGCGTACTTTTTACGATTGCAACGGCAAGGAGCTTATCGTCTGTTGAAATACTGAAAAAGCTGAATATACAGCTTCCATGTGTACAGCTCAACGGTGTATTGATGTATGATTTTCCAAAAAAATCCTATACAGGTTGTACGCCGATCGCAACATCAGATGCAGAGAAAGTAATCAGTATACTAAGGGATTTTGACAGAATGTCGTTTGTTTATAAGGCAGATGAGGAATATGGGATTCATGTTGAATTCGAGCGGCTTTCCAATCAGGTGGAGCAGAATTTCTTTGATGTCAGAAAGGACAATGATTACAAGAGTTTTGGCAAAGTTGACAGAATTACTGTCAGCGAATCAGACAAGGTGATATACTTTACGATGGTAGACGCATATAAAAGACTGAAACCGATTTATGAAGAAATTTGTAAAATTCCGGGAGTCAAGCCGACTTTATACAGCGACAATTATTCAGACCTGTATTTTCTGGAAGTGTTCAGCAGTGCCGCAACAAAAGCGGCAGGGATGCGGAAAATCAAAGAAATTGTCGGTGCAGACAGGGTAGTGGCATTCGGCGATAACCTTAACGACCTTGAAATGCTGAAAGCCGCCGATGTCGGTATTGCAGTGGCTGATGCCGCCGAAAAAGTAAAAAAAGAAGCCGACCTCGTTATCGGCAATAGCTTTGAGGACGGCGTAGCGGAATATTTGAAATTAAATGTAAAGTAGATCGCTTGGCAAAAGTTTTTGGACAGCTTCTTCCTTTTCGGAATGATAGGCAAGATAATATTTTTCACCTTTTATGATATGAATGTCTTTCAGCTGTTCTTTCCCGATTCTTTTGAAATTTGTTGACAGCCCCGAACCGTCCAGCTTGGAATAACATTCCTTTGCTGACCATAGTTTTACAAGCTCATTATTTTTTTTGCTCAGCGAATCAATATATTCAAGCTCTGTTTTACTGCAAAAATGGGCAGCAGTGCGAAGCGAGATTTTTCTGATATCAGCAATATCGATTGCTGTTTCCTTGTCAGCAACAATACAAGCGCAGGCATTACGGCAGTGGCTCAGGTTGAAATAGATATTTACTGTGTCCTTAAGATACGGTTTACCATGTTCTCCGTAGAGAAACTCCGTTTTTTCACTCATCCCATACTGCTCTTTCAAAGCAAATCTCAGCATCAGATAAACGGCAGCAGAATTGATCTTATCGCTGCCGATTCTCATGCTGTCAATTTTTTTGAGCCTTTGTAAACTCAGAAGCGGAACAGCCGCTTTCAGAAAATCCTCACCGAGTGTATCGGTATTTTCCAATATATAAATCATGTGTATTCCTTCCTTTTTTATTATTATGTCAATACATTATATAGTTTCAGATAACCAAAACCTGAAACCTGAATCCTAGTCCCTAGATCCTAGCCCCTAGCCCCTATAATCCTATTTTACCAGTAGAAGTTATATAAGTCAAATGATGAGTGAATATTTTGTTTATTTTTTACAAATGATAGTATAAACATAGTGATAATGCTAAAATTTCGGTAGTTTTATCTATTGTTATTTACAATTTTGTAACTCCTTGCAACATTCATTCTTAAAAACTTGCAATTTGACGGTTTGTTGTGATATAATGTTTGAAGTAGTGTTTTTTAGCACTGCTTATTTCGGTTTGAGTAACTAATATATATATAACAACACAACAATATAATTTATGCAGCGGCATATCATTTACAGTTAGCATAAAGTTGTAGCATAATTGATAGCGGAGGCACTCCGCAACCCAACGGCTGCCGTACGGCTGTATGGGGGATTTGTTAATAATTGGTACGGAGAATGGCGGTATCTTTATGGCACAGCTTTGTTTAGGCTGTATGAAGGAAAATCAGGGCGAGACAATTTGTCCTCTTTGCGGATTTGACAGCTCTGCCGAACA
>CACYDD010000369.1 GCA_902773065.1 uncultured Ruminococcus sp.
AGGAGTCAGCAGAAGAAGCCGGTGAAGAATCAGTTGATGAAGCAGGCAGTGATGAAAACGCAGATCAGAGTGAAGAATAATGATCAGATGATATGATTTGACAAAAGCATCTTCAACGTACATCGTTGGAGGTGCTTTGTTGTATTCAGAGGTGCAGAATGAAAATAGCAGTTCCCGAAAATGTAAACAGAATGATTGGTCAGCTTGAAGCGGCAGGATATCCTGCCTATGCTGTCGGCGGCTGTATCCGTGACAGTCTGATGGGAATCACACCGCATGACTGGGATATATGCACAGCGGCTGTTCCGGAAAAGGTGCTTGAAATTCTCGGAAAGCATAATGTGATAGAAAGCGGTTTAAAGCATGGTACGGTTACGGTAAAATACAGCGGAGAACTCTATGAAATTACGACCTTCCGCACAGACGGAGAATATCTTGACAACCGCCGCCCCGAAAGCGTTACTTTTGTAAGGTCACTGAAAGAGGATCTGAAAAGGCGTGATTTTACCGTTAACGCCATGGCTTATAATGAAGCAAAGGGATTGTGTGACTATTTCGGCGGAAAAGAGGATATCCGGAATAAACTCATCCGCTGTGTGGGAGACCCTGACAAAAGATTTAACGAGGATGCACTCAGAATCCTCAGAGCACTCAGATTTGCGGCAAGATTCGGTTTTGAAATTGAAGAGCAGACGGCATTTTCTGTTCGGAAAAATGCACATTTGCTCTGTAATATTTCGGCGGAAAGAATTGCAAGTGAATTACTACAGATTATAGACGGAGAATATGCCGAAGCGGTACTGCTTTCTTACAGTGATGTGTTGGGGATCATCATTCCCGAAATATTGTCGATGGTGGGACTGAACCAAAGAAATCCGCACCATATCTATGATGTGTGGGGACACACGGTGAAAGTGATCGTTAATGCTCCGCATGGAAAAATGATGCGGCTGGCGGCTCTTCTGCATGATATTGCAAAGCCGGAATGTTTTTTTACGGATGAGAAAGGAACAGGTCATTTTCATGGTCATCCTGAGATGGGAGCGGAAATGGCGGAAGCAATTATGCGGCGGTTAAAGCTTGACAATAAAACAATAGAATCGGTAAGCATTCTGATTCGTTATCATGATTTGAGACCGCAGGCAAATGGGAAAAATGTACGCAGGATGATTTCAAAAATAGGTTGTGAAGCCTTTGAAAATCTGATGGAGCTGAAAAGAGCCGATGCCAGGGGGCAAAACCCCGACAAGCTTGCAGAAAAGCTTGCCTATATTCACAGCCTTGAGGAAATTTACAAAGAAGTGACAGCAGACGGTGACGAATTTAATCTGAAATCCCTGAAAATCAACGGAAATGACCTGATTCAGATGGGTATTACAGAGGGAAAGCAGATAGGAAAAATACTGAATCAGCTGTTATCCGAAGTGATTGACGGTACGATTGAAAATGACCGTGAGATTCTTCTTTTGAAAGCAAAACAACTTGTGTGATATATGGTATAATGTTATAAAAACGGAGAAGAAAAAATATGGAGTACAAATTGAGTTTAGGTTCATGGAACAGCGTTTTTGCTGTTCCGAGCGATATTGTAGATAAACATTTAAAGCTTGCAGGTGCGGCACAGCTGAAAGTGATATTATGGTTTCTGCGTCATGCAGGGGAAAGCTTTACAGTAGATGATATCGCGGAAGCACTTTCCATGCAGGCAGCAGATGTCAGAGACAGTATGCTTTACTGGACGGAAACAGGTATTATCAACCTTGATGAAGGACATATCACGCCGTCAGAGCAAAAAGAGGAAAAGGTGACAGAAGAACAGCCCCCTGTAGAAAAGATTGAACCTCAGCCGTTGCAGGAGCAGAAATCAGAAGAACCTGAAAAGCAGAAAAAAACTTCAAGGGCACTTTCACGCCCCGAAAAGCCCGATATCAAATATCTCAGTCAGCGGATCTCTGCCGACCCTGGAATTACTTATCTCATGCAGACAGCGGATGAGATTTTCGGCAGACCAACCAATAATAACGATAAGGCAACCCTGCTCATGATACATGAAACAGACGGACTGCCTGTCGAGGTTATTATTATGCTGATGCAGTATGCCGCAGGACTTGGCAAGTGTAATATCAGATATATTGAAAAAATGGCGATCTCATGGGCAGATGAAGAAATCATGACACTTGAGCTTGCCGAAAAGAAAATACAAAAGCTGACAAGCGGACGGAGTGCGGCGGCAACCATACAAAAACTTCTCGGGCTGGATGAACATTCTCCGACAGAAAAAGAAACAGAATATGCGGACAGGTGGATGAACACCTGGAAATTTTCTCCCGAACTGATACGAAAGGCATATGAGATATGTGTTGATGCAAAGGGGAAATATATTCCGAAATATGTGGATTCAGTATTAAGTCGGTGGCACAATTCAGGAATTGTTACGGTTGAGCAGGCAGATGCCGACCAGAACAAAGGTAAGAATAAGAAGAAACCAAAGAATACCACAACTTACGATTTAGGAGAATATGAAAGCACCAATGCGATTTTTGAGGAGGGATATTAATGGGTTACAGCAAGGAAATTTATACAGAAGCAGTTGCAGAAATGGAAAAGCGGAAGCTTCTTTCCGAACAGGAGCTTGACCAGAGAAGAATGATTTTGTATGCAAAGAGTCCCCGTGCCGACAATATTGAAAGAGAGCTTGTGAAAATCTCCGTGGCGGCAGGCAAGGCGGTTCTGGGGGGTTCGGATATCAGAACACAGCTGGAGCAGCTGAAAGAAAAAAGCCTTTCATTACAGAATGAGCTTGACGGAATTTTAAAATCCTTTGATTATCCGTCCAATTATCTTGAACCGTGGTATCAGTGCGACAAGTGCAGGGATACGGGATATATTGATGGTAAAATGTGTACGTGCATGAAAAATCTTCTGCGTCAGACAGCTTATGAACAGCTGAACCGTATTTCGCCGTTGTCTCTATGCAGTTTTGAAAGTTTTTCGCCGGAATATTATTCACAGGATACGATCGCAATGGCAGGAAGAAACACTTACGATTATATGAAAGCAGTTCTGAAATATTGTAAGGATTATGCGAATTCATTTTCCGAGGATTCCGAAAGTCTTTTGTTTCAGGGCGGCACAGGTCTGGGCAAAACACATCTTTCGCTGTCGATCGCTCAGTCGGTGATCGACAAGGGTTATGGAGTGATCTATGTTTCTGCACCGAATATTCTGTCAAGGCTGGAAACGATGCAGTTCGGAGGACGTTCCAATGAAAAGGTAAATGAAGAACAGCTGCTAAGTGACTGCGACCTTCTGATCATTGATGATCTCGGAACGGAGTTTACAACGAAATTTACTGTTTCAACAATATACAATATTATCAATACCAGACTCAATTCAGCAAAGCCGACAATCATCAGCACGAATTTAGAGATCAAAGAAATGCAGACGATTTATGGAACACGGATGATTTCAAGAATTGTCGGAATGCTCAGGAAAGTTGATTTCTACGGCAGTGACATACGCCAGCTGAAACGTATGAAAAGAAAAAATTCTTAGGGAGGTTTTTGATTATGGCTGAAATTATTTTAACGGCAGACAGTACCTGCGATCTGACAAAAGAACTTACGGATAGATATCACGTGACAGGCTATACGCCGCTGCATATCGTACTTGGCGAAAAAAGCTATGAGGACGGAGTGAATATCACGCCAACTGAAATCTACAAAAATTTTGAAGCAACGGGAACATTGCCGAAAACAGCGGCGGTGAATGTAGGGGAATATATTGACTTTTTCCGCCCGTTTGTAGAAGCAGGAAAAAGCGTGATACACATTAATCTCGGCTCGGCATTGTCGTCCTCTTATCAGAATGCGAAAACAGCCGCTGCGGAGCTTGGCAATGTGTACCCTATTGATTCATGCAGCCTTTCCACAGGTTCGGGACATCTTGCGATAGAAGCGGCAAAGCTGATTGAACAGGGATTTAGTGCTTCGGAAATTGCCGAAAAGCTGAAAGAACTGACAAAAAAGGTTCATGCCAGTTTTGTGGTGGACAAGCTTGATTATCTTCGTGCAGGCGGAAGATGTTCCACACTTGCCATGCTCGGGGCAAATCTTCTGAGAATCAAACCGTCAATTTTGGTAGACAACAAAGACGGTTCTATGACAGTCGGCAAAAAATACAGAGGAAAGCTTGACAATGTTATGATTCAGTATGTTGATGAACAGTTGGCAGCATATGAAGATATCAGAACGGACAAGATTTTTATAACACACGGAGGAATTGGCGACGATCATGTTGATGTTGTTTATGATTATTTAAAGAGCAAAAACATCTTCAAAGAAATTTTTGTTACCACTGCAAGTTGTACGATTTCCTCTCACTGCGGACCGGGAACACTTGGAATACTTTTTATGACGAATTAAAACGAATTTGAAGAGTGTTATTGATAATCCAATTAAATATTGCCAGCGATTTTTAGAAAACTTTGAATTTAAGCGGAGTTTCTAAAAATCATCAAGCTTTTCCGGCAATATTTTAATTGGTACAGCAATATAAAACACTTGAAGAAGCAATCAGTAAAGCAGAAAGTGATAATTGCTTTGTCGGCTGGGAATAATATAAAAAATAATGATTATACGTAAAAACAAAGGAGGTATAACATGAATACGGAAGTAAACGAAATGGTGCTTGCGGCATTGAAAGAACAAAGCGAGCCAATCGAAAGACGTGATTTGCAGATTCTGAGCGAAGTGCTTGAAATTGAAGAATTCAATAATGCGCTGTCGTACCTTGAAAAAAGAGGAAAAATCATCATCAACAGAAAAAAAGTCGGTCTGCCCGAAAATATGGGCTGTCTGGCGGCAACGATCGTGCGGCAGTCAAGAGGATTTTCCTTTGCCACTCCCGAAACGGAGGGGATGGAGGATATTTTTATCCATGAAAAAGCATTAAAGGGAGCAATGCCCGGCGACCTTGTCATGCTGAAAAATATCACCGCAGGGGCAAAGGGATTTTCCGCCGATGTTGATAAAATACTGGAAAAAGGGACAAGAATTATTACCGGAACGGTGGAACGCCCGCTGAATAAGGCAGGCAGAGCCTATATCATGCCCGATAACGGATTTTCCTTTCATCTGCGTATCGTAAAGGGCGGAGAGCTGAAAAGCAAGGAAGGGGACAAGGTAAAGGCGGCACTCTATTATGATACAAAGGAAAAAAGAGTCTATGCCAGAGTTATCAAGATTTATGGCAAGGGCAGTTCTGCAAAGGTATGCGCCGATGCGATCATTGACAGCTATGGTATTCCTGTAAAATTCCCTGTTCCCGTAAAGCATGAAGCCGCAATGAAGGCGGCTCAGCCTATTACACAGCAGGAGCTTGAAAATAGGCTTGATTTGACAGAAGAAGCAATATTCACTATAGACGGAGCGGATGCGAAAGACCTTGACGATGCGATTTCTGTAAAAAAACTGGAAAAGGGCTGGGAGCTTGGTGTCCACATTGCGGATGTTTCTCATTATGTGACAAAGGGAAGCAAACTTGATGAGGAAGCACAGAAAAGAGGTACTTCCGTCTATTTTGCCGACAGAGTGATACCAATGCTGCCTGTAGAAATATCCAACGGCTGTTGTTCTCTCAATGCAGGAACAAAAAAGCTGACCTTTTCCGCCATTATGAAGCTTGACGAAAAAGCGGAGCTGATTGATTACCGATTTGAAAAAAGCGTGATTATTTCCAAGGTAAGGGGCGTATATTCGGAAGTCAATGCCATTCTTGACGGCAGTGCGGATGAAGATTTGAAAGAAAAATATGCCCCTGTTTACGACAGTATTTTTGAAGCGCAGAAGCTTGCCGACATTCTGAAACAAAAGGCAAAGCGCAGGGGTGAGCTTGAAATCGAATCCTCGGAGTTACGGTTTGTACTTGACGAAACAGGCGTATGCGTGGGCGTTTCTGAAAGAGAGCGGGGCGAAGCGGAGGAACTGATCGAGCAGTTCATGATTATGGCGAACAGTGCCGCCGCATTGTATGCAAAAAGTGCAGGAATACCGTTTGTTTATCGTGTACATGAAGCACCCGATCCCGAAAAGCTTTATACCCTTGCCGAGCTTGCGGCTGCCTGTGGTTTTCAGACACGCAGACTCAAAGAGGGTGTCCGACAGACCGATCTTGCCGCACTGATCGAAAAAGCAAAGGAAACAAAGTATTCCAGACTGATCTCCGCTCAGGTTCTGCGTTCCATGTCAAAGGCAAGATATGACAGTCATCCGATCGGACATTTTGGCTTGTCGCTTGCGGATTACTGCCATTTTACTTCTCCGATCAGACGTTACCCCGATACGTCAATTCACCGTATCCTGAATGATCTCATCAGCGGCGTTCCCGTTGATAAAATAAAACAGCGTTATGATGAATTTGCGGTATTTTCGGCGAAGCTGTCCTCAGATTTTGAGATTCGTGCGGTTCGTGCGGAACGTGATACAGAAAAATGCTATGCGGCGGAATATATGTGCGCCCATCTGGGAGAAATTCATCAAGGGGTTGTTTCGGGTGTGACCAATAAGGGGATTTTTGTGATGATTGAAAACGGTATCGAGGGTTTTGTTGACCTTGTTGCCGTAGAAGGCACTTATTTTGAATTTGACGGACTGACAACTACCACTGATTCACGGAGCGGCACAAGCTATTCCATCGGTGACGAAGTGAAAATCGAGGTTGCGGCGGCAAATGTGGCATTAGGTTCGATTGATTTTGTATTAAACAATAAGAATCATTGAGGTGATAATAATGGAAAAAATCAATGTAAGAAAAGCAGCAATTATCGGCTGTGGTTTTGTAGGCTCGGCTTCTGCATTTGCTTTGATGCAGAGTGGCTTGTTTTCGGAACTGGTGCTGATCGATGCAGACAAGGATAAGGCAGAGGGCGAAGCACTGGATATCAGCCATGGTCTGCCATTTGCAAAGCCCATGCAGATTTATGCGGGCGGCTATGATGATATTTCAGATGCGGCTGTGGTAATTGTTACCGCAGGAGCAGGACAGAAGCCGGGAGAGACAAGGCTTGACCTTGTCAGAAAGAATGTCGGCATTTTCAAAAGCATAATTCCGGAAATTGCCAAAAGAAAATTTGACGGTATTCTTCTGATCGTTGCAAATCCTGTGGATATCCTGACCTATGCGGCTGTAAAGCTCAGCGGATTGCCTGAAAGCAGAGTGTTTGGTTCGGGAACAGTGCTTGACAGTGCAAGGCTGAAATATGTGCTTGGAGAACATCTGGGTGTTGACAGCAGGAGCGTTCACGCTTTTATTCTGGGAGAACACGGCGACAGCGAAATTGCCGCATGGAGCAGTGCGAATGTATCGGGTGTTCCTCTGAATCGTTTTTGCGAAATGAGAGGACATTTTGACCATCAGTCGGCAATGGAAAGAATTGCAGATGATGTCAAAAACAGTGCCTATGAGATCATCAATAAAAAGAAAGCGACCTATTACGGAATTGCTATGTCGGTAAGAAGGATCTGTGAAGCCATTGTACTTGATCAGAAATCGATCTTTCCAGTCTCTACCATTCAGCATGGTAATTTCGGGATAGAGGATGTTGCATTGAGTATGCCTGCCATTGTCGGCAAGGACGGTGTGGAAGCCTATGTACCCATCAGTCTTGACGAAAGCGAAACCAAGGCACTCAGAGAATCCGCCGACGCACTGAAAGAAGTCATTGCAACGCTTGATTTATAAATTAGTAAAATAATCACTGCTATTGATCATTTCTCTATCCATAGCGTGATTATTTACAGTATTGATATATACATTCAATTTGACTGCTGTCAAATTTATTTTTCTGATTTTTTTAGTAGTTGAAAATATTTTTTGAACATGATATAATTAAGACATTATTTCATAATTGGGAGGAATATGATGAAAAAGCAAAGAATGTTAAAAGTTCTCAGTGTGGCCACATTATCGGCTGCACTTACGTTTTGTACAGGATTGTATGCCAATGCGGCAGAATCAGGAAATGAAACGCCTGTTTTGCCGATTACTGCAACGCAAGAGGAACAGACAAAACTTATGCTTGACTTTGATCAGCTTCCGAAGGAAGTGTATGCAGGAGATACAATATCCCTTGCTCTGAAAGCAAGCGGCGGTGATCAGGAATATACCTATGTATTTTTACAAAAGGGGAAGAATGATTCCGATTTTGTGGAAGTGGCAAGAAATACAGAGGGTGTTTATGAGTATTCATTCAGTGAACCCGGCACATATGAAATTCGCTTTTATGCTTATGACGCGTCAGAAAATGAAAGTGATAAGGTTACAAGTGAGTTAAATGTCAAAGCTCTTGAAAAACTTTCTGACAACGGTACAAATCTCAGTGCCAAAGCAGTAAACGTCGGCGGCAAATTGACTGTGAATGCTGTATTCAAAGGCGGCAGAGGACCGTATACATACAAATACGAATATAAACAAGACGGCGGCAGCTGGGGCAATACAGTTGATTTTTCTAAAAAAAGCTCCCATACCTATACTGTGCCGAAGACAGTAGGAAAATATGCAGTACGTGTTACAGCAAAGGATGCCGACGGAAATACGGCAAGCAAGGAACTGGCTTTTACCGTTATCAATGAAACAGGAAAAGCATTGAGCCTCGGCGGAAAAGTAAGTGCTGCAAATATTGCCATCGGCAGTTCTGTTACTGCGACAGCCACAATATCGGGCGGGACAGCATCGTATCAGTTCCGCTACTCCTATAAATCAGGAAATGGCAGCTGGGTATATGTTGACAAGGATTATGTCGATACCAACACACGAAAAATCACTCTTCCCAAAAAGGCAGGTACCTATACGGTACGTATTCAGGTCAAAGACTATAACGGCAAAACAGCTGAAAAGAAATTTACTGTCAATGTGAAATCGCTTGATGTCAGTAAATCAACGGTCAGTAAAACAACTGCAAAAATCAAGGAATCGGTAAAGCTGACTGCAAAGACCTCCTACAAATCGGGAACGGTAAAATACCGTTATTCTTATAAAAAGACCTCCGCTTCTTCGTGGACATATTCGGGAAATTATGCAGCAGCGGCCAGTCATAATTTCCAGTTTAAATCTGCAGGTACTTATTATGTACGTGTGCAGACAAAGGACAGCACGGGAAAGGTGGTAACAAAGCAGTTCAAGATCACTGTAAAAGCAATGAGCATTACTGCAAAGCTCAGCGGCGGTACGATGATCTCAACTGCAAAATCAGTAAAACTGACAACAAAGGTTACCAACAGTTCCGGAACAGCAAAATACAGATATTCCTATTCCACTGATAACGGAAAAACATGGAAATATACGGGAAATTAT
>CACYDD010000370.1 GCA_902773065.1 uncultured Ruminococcus sp.
ATGAGGATAAACCCTCACTTGTGGGCTTTTTTCGTGCCATAAATGTAACAATATCTTTCGCATATATTCTGTTACATTATTCGTTTACTTTACGGAACTGGTTGCTTTATACACTATTTTCCACATACATTCCTTATTTATTCCATTCAGTTTCCCAAAATAAAATATATAATAACAACATCAAAAGGAAATAAACAAAACAATCTGCAAGGAGGTCATACTTATGAAAAAAGCATTAACAGTTATACTCGCTGCTCTCTTGATCGGTACGTTTGCCGGATGCGGAACTGCATCAAACAATGCACAGAATGACCTGTCATTCGTGGAAAGTTCTTCTGCGAGTGTCGAGGAAAATAACGATGAAGCAGATGAATACAGCCAAGTCAGCAGCCGGCAAAAAGGTGAAAAACACAGCAAATCTGCTTCCGGAAATATTCAGACACATCAAACATCCCAACAGTCTGAAACGTCAGTAACGGTTGAAGATGAAGTGCCAGAGAAAATTGACGAAACCGCTGAATCTGACAGCACTTCCTCTTATGTCAGCGAACCTGCCGATGAAACGTCAGCAGGCAATAACAGCAAGACACGGGATCTTTCAGAACGATCATCACCTTCACACAGTTCTTCTGCAGGATCATCTGAAACTGCCGCTGAGAACGGATCCGATACTTCTTATCAAAGCACCGGCGAGGGATATTCTCTGGGATCCGCCGAAGAAACTTCAGACAGCAAGAGCAGTTCTCAGAACAACACTCCCGATCAGGAAACAACTGTTTCCGTTTATACTGCCAATACGAGCGGCAAGCTGGATACAGCAGATCTCTTTTCAAACCGTGACCTGACTCAGACCCCTGACATATCTGATGCTGAAACAATTCAGGCTGTCAGCAACAAAACTGTGACTATCACCGAGGCAGGAACATATATCCTTACCGGAACGGCATCGGATTTTACCGTCAAAGTAGAAACCGATAAGGAATCTAAGGTACAGCTTGTTCTTGATAACTTCAATGTCACCAACAGCGATTTTCCTGTTATTTACGTTGTTTCTGCGGACAAGTGCTTTATAACTACTCTTGACAATACCTCATCACTTTCCGTCACAGGCAATTTCAAAGCAGACGGTGATACCAATACAGACGCTGTTATTTTCTCCAAAGATGACCTTGTATTCAACGGTACAGGTACTTTGAAAATAACTTCTTCATCAGGCAACGGAATTTCCGGCAAGGATGATATCAAATTCACCGGCGGCACATATAATATTACCGCTTCAAAGCATGGCATCGAAGCGCATGATTCTATCTCAGCCTGCGGCGGAACATTTACTATCAGAGCAGGAAAAGACGGTCTTCACTGCGAAAACGGTGACGACGATACCGTAGGATGGATATATATTTCAGACGGCACATTCAGCATTACGGCATCCTCTGACGGCATCCGCGGAACGACATATACACAGATAGACGGCGGCAATATCAGTATATCTTCGTCTGAAGGTATTGAAAGCACATATATCCAGATCAACGGCGGCAATATCAGCATATCTGCAACGGATGACGGCATCAATGCTTCACAAAAAAGCAAGTCAACAGGAACTCCTGTTTTTGAGATCACCGGCGGCAGTCTGAACGTTACTATGAGCGGCGGCGATGTTGACTGTATCGACTCCAACGGAAATATCATTGTGTCAGGCGGCACGATCAGTGTTACATACCCTGTTCAGGGGCCTTCCGAATCCTTCGACTGTGACGGCACAGCGAGTTATACGGGCGGGACGATCATCATTAATGGTAATCAGGTCAATTCTATTCCCCAGTCCATGATGGGCGGCCGAGGCATGGGAAATATGGGCAGCCGAGGCGGTTTCGGCAGATAATATCCAAGTATAACTACCGCAGATACTTGCTTCAAAAAGCTGCAGCAGGTATCTGCGGAATTTTTTATTTTATTATACCTTGTGCAGTAAAATATTAAAAAACGGCAATGTGTATTGATTATGAAAAAGTTTTTCGGCAGCTGATATCGTTTTCTTTTACAAAAGATAACGTCATTCTCAACTTTTTTGTGCAAATAATAGTTTATTCACAAAAGTTGTGTATTATAAACAAATAAATATGTTAGCTAATGGATAGTTTCTCTATCAGAATCACAATTATAACAAATATTTCGACTAATTACTGTTGATTTTTTCAAGCCGATAAAGTATAATTTGTTTGTGATGAAAATACAAATTCTTTGGTAAAGGAGAAGCGGTATGAAAGCATTGATCAAAAAAAGCGGAAGATACACCTATGTATTGACAAACACAAATATTTACTATGACGGTCTTGGAGAAATAACAATGTATGGTATTTCCATGATGGATCGGACAAAGGTCTATCAGGTTGATGATATCTCTCCTGATTATGGTTTTGTCTATAATCTTTTTGTACCAATGGTAGAACTGAGGCTTCATCCGGAACACTTTTATGATGTTGTTGAGGATTACATTTCAGACCATTCGCCAGATGAATGTGCAATGTCAATGCCGATCAAGTTCCCATTCACAGCCTGACGATTACATTTTTGTATTTTTCGCACACATCACAGCCCCCGGCACACTTTTTACGGTGTGTCGGGGGCTTTTAGTTATTTAGTTATATGATTTAGCTATTTGGTGTTAGGTATTACGCCCAAAATGCGAAGTATACAGTTGCTGTATCATTTTCATCGGGTTCTCCAAGAAGCTCTCCTACAGTAAGTTTCCATTCGCCTTCAGTTGCATCTGAAGCATTAGCGAACTTCAATGTTCCTTCTCCTCCTGTAGGCATAGTATCGGTAGTTGACCAAGTTGATGTTCCCTCATCGTATGTGAAGGTAGCTGTCATATCATCTGTATTTGCGCTAACATCCTTCAATGTTACAGTAGAATTGTCAGTACCAACTTCAGCGTCATCGGAGCGAATGTTGTATTCACCATAAGAATGAAATCTGAATTTATCCGCTGTCATACGTTATTCTGTCGATAATAGCCTTGTGACAATCCGAAACATAATACTGATTTTTCTCTCCGTTATTTTTCCGACTGGACACCTGTACTTGTTTGTACAGAATTTTTCTATTTCTTTCCGTACAGTACTTCCGGGCAGTGCAAGCAGCAATATGTGCAGATGCCA
>CACYDD010000371.1 GCA_902773065.1 uncultured Ruminococcus sp.
CAGCGCGGATGAAGAAGGAAACGAAACGCAGAAGCAGTTTATCACGTGGGATTCTCTTGTCATCACATTAAGGGATGAAAATGAAGATGATGACATCGGAATCAGGAGCGTTACGATTTCTTCCTCACTGGATGAAATGGAATTTGTGTACTATGGTACCGATGCAGAGCTGACAGCAACGCTTGATGGCTTCCAGGAAGATGATGTTTATACGGTTCAATGGATGTATAGTTCAGATGAAGGCGAAAACTTCTACAACATTGAAGAAGCCAATGAACTGACTTATACATTCAGCGTTATGCCTGATAATATCGAAAACATCTGGAGAATCGTCATCATTCTCTTGCCAAAGGAATAATCTGAATGACAGATAATTCTTTTGCGGACTGGAATGATAAGAGAGGGGCAGCAACCATGAAACGTAGCTTCGAAAGGTTTACATCTTTCCTGATGGCATTTCTGATGGCATTAAATATCCTTATGCCAACATCAGCTTTTGCAGCGTTATCAACTGACTATCAGTTAGGGAGCAGCGGCGGTTTTTACAAAGTCGCCATTGATTTTGATGGTGCTGCGCCCAACCTGGCAGGTTATCGCGCGTTTATAAGGGTAAAAGATCAATACAACAATCCGAAGTATTATATTTCGGATAACCTGGCCAATCCTACTCCTGAAGACCAGTTTGGTCACAGCATAGTGGATGGAGACGTTGTTTTGCGGGTTAATCCCAATGGTTTTACCGATTATAGCGGTAATGCTCAGGGGAATGTCAATCTGCAAAATGTAACGATCGAAGCGATCGGTCTGGTAAAACTTGACGGCGGAAATGCGCCTAAGAATATCCAGACATACGCCTCTGTCATTTATGACGGAATAACCAACAGCAAATATATCCCGGCGGGTGAAATCAGTTCCGGCAAGTATTACAAGGTTGCCAATAATACGACAGGTTCTGGTATTAACAGCAATCATAAACTGACATTGTCGCCGACTTCTTTTGACGATCCTGAGGAAGCCAAGGATATACTGGGCGACCTTTTCGAGTTTGGCGTTGTTGCAGCCACATATGATCAGACGAATCATACAGAAACAAACTTTGCTGCCTATACATTTACACAGAACAATTCTGGCTTGAACCAGTGCTTAACAATAGAAGGCAGCGGAGGGGCCCCTGTTCCCATCTATGTTGAAAATATAACAAACAATCTGGTCGTTGGTCTTCAGAATAAGGTCGACGTTGATGTTTATGCTCCCGAAGGACAGAAAAACAAGATCGTCAATCAGGATCTGGACAATTCAGTTTCATTTATTCCCGACAATAATATTCACGCTGCGATTAAGGCACTGATTGATGCCGGCGCATCGGTGTCGTCAAGCCTGAGTTCCACATCGAGAACGACATATACATATAAACCTCAGGGCAGGCGCGAAAACGTCAATAATAAAACTGAAGAGATGCTGGACGACTGGAGGCTCATTGATCTGCGGAATTTCCCGGACGATGCCACAATCTATGTCGACTGTACCAACATCAAAGATGTCCTGGCTAAAGAAGGATGGAAGATCTATAAAAAAGACGGACAGACCGTTGTGTTCAATATTCCCGGGACTGGTGATGTCAGTGTTGCCAAGTTTGAGATGACGGTCTACGAGGCCGACGGGAAAACCGTGAAGATTCCGGAATTCCCGAGTGATACAGTTGGGAATGACGGCGTCCACGCAACCAATGCAAGAGTTTATGACAATATCCTGAAGCATGTTGTTTTCAATGCATATCAAACCACAGGGACGTTAAAGATCACTGGTGCCGCTGCCGGTATGTTCTTTGCACCTTCGGGCAATATTGACCTGTCCGGAGGTTCTGGCGCAGGCTGGGCAATCACAGGGGGAACATTCACATCCGGTAAAGAATGGCATTACTATGTCTATGACAGGAACTACAAGGTCGCTTCAAATATCACAGGCAAGAAAGTACTGCAGAATCCTGATGGTGAAAAGATCAGCATCGGCAGTAAAAAATTCAAATTCAAGATCGAACCGATGCCCGGGAATCCTCGTACAGGAATCGTGAATGGCACCGGCTTCACAGAAGGATGGATCGAGAACGACGATAAAGGCGAATTTGATTTCGGGACAATCAAATTCAACAAAGAAGGAACCTGGAAGTTTAAGATTACAGAACAAGACGATCCGGATTATGATCAGACCCCGAACCAATATGTTGTAAAGTTTGTTGTAGAAAAAGAAACTGCAGGGAACAACAGTCCGCTCGTTATTACACGGTATATCTATCAGGGCGGCGAAAACGGGGCAACCGTACAGAAGATCACATTTACCAACAAAGAAAAACAGACGCTTGGCAACCTGAAGATCAAGAAGACGGTTACCATTAATGGTAC
>CACYDD010000372.1 GCA_902773065.1 uncultured Ruminococcus sp.
TCCAGTTATGGAAACCTCCGGGTAACCTTTCCTTGTATGGCATTGATCGATTTTTATGCTCTGTAGGGACTGTGAATAGTAACCTATTTTGGTGCTATTATCCATTAAAACATCAAATTATCAATTGCAGCTGCCATATTCATTCCAGCACGACCATCGCTGCTCGTTTTCGATACAGTTTCGACATATCTGTGATCACCATAATAAGACCATTTATAATGCTTTCCATCATCTGATATCTCAAATCCCAATGCCTCCAACTCACTTTTTAACGAACGGGTCAATGTTCTATACCCTTTGAGGATCTTTTTAATCTGCTCGCGTCGTTTGGCCGGAAGCTTTTCATATTCATTATTTTCAATCAAATCCTTTATTATGTGATCCCTTCGAGTATTGGCCAGGTAATTTCTTTGATATTCACTTAATATCTCAAGTATTATTTCCCTAATCTCTCCAGAATAAAAATCTCTCTCTTCGCCAAGATACAACGCCGGAACCTTATCTAAAGAAGCTAACTTCATTCTAAGCGCCTGATTCTCAGCTGTGAGTTTTTGAACTTGACGATTAAGTTGTTCATTGCTTTCTTCCGTTTTTTTTAGTTGTTTCTCGAAAACTTCGTAAAGCTCTGCATTTTCTTCCTCAATGGCTTTTTGATCACTCATAAGAGAAATGTTCTGTTGATGGAGGTTTTCATTCTGAATCCCCTCCCATGTATCAACATCCAAGCGCATTACCTGATTTGTATACCCATAGATTTCATTTACAATCCTGGAAATAATCAGATCAGGATTTTCAGCCTTCTCTCCGTTGAGATTCATTGTCCTAACCCTCATATTTTTATTGGGGAAGATTAAATATATCTTTCCCGGCCTTCTATCCTCCTCACTGAATTGAAGATCCGCAAACAATCCATCAGAGCCTTCTTCAAGAACATGAGCTACACCCTGAAGTCGAAATGCAAGATCATTTAATTCAATAGGCATAATTCCTTCGCTTGTACGTGTAACAATAACTACAGGAAGGGAGAGTTCTGTTTTTTTGTTTAGTAAATCAACAACATATTTCTTTGTCTCTTCGGTAATCCGAAAAGGCGAGTTAGCAATAGGCAACCCGCAATCTTCGCCTGCGTATCCTTCATAGATAACTTTCTTAACAAAAAATGGCGGATAATAGCTTGGATAAAAATCTGTTGTAAACTCTGTTGTTTCAAGTGTCACTCTGATAGTAAGATAGTTTCTTGCATAATTGAGTATAAAATCAGTACGCCATACGCCATGCTCATCTTCCTTCCAGAATCTGGATGCCACAACGCCCAATCCTTCATAATCATTGATACTCAACTTTTTTCGCGGTTCTTCCCAAGAAAGCTGATATGTTTTCTTATCCCATTCCAAGGAATCAAACTTGTCATATTTACTGCCTTGGTTCCAGCGGATCACCATATCAACAAAAATATCTTTTGTATACAAATGATCCACCGGAAACTGTGTTGAGTATGTAATCATTCCAAATCTCCTCCTATACCTCAATATCTTTCAGGTCCAAGCCCGATATCTTTATATCTCCAGCTCCTTTTTCTCCCGAAATATAAACCAGCAAAGCATACAATAAATCAGGAACAGCATCATAAACACCCTTGTTTTGAACATCAAGATCCAAAAAAGAATAGATTTTTTCTATCTTCCTATCAATTATTTGCTCAATAAGATCATATAACTCCCTCACCAATGGATTATTCATCGATAATCTATAGTTCAAATCTGAGTCATTATTTTTTCTTAACCTTAATGCACCTAAAATGTATTCCAAACACATAGTGATATCTTTACCATTAGGATTTACCCCTGCACACATTTTTTTAATATACTTTATAGCTTCCTCAAAATATTTTATCGTATATGCAATCGGGACATTCCAAATGAAATCCTCATTTCCCCATATAGCTTTTGATAGAATGCAAACGGCTTTTTCATTTTTTAGCTTAACAATTTGATAAAACAATTTTTTTTCACTCTCGCTGGTACAATCGCCTAAGGCATAACCAATATAGTCAGGCAATTTCCCTTCATTACGCATATAATCTTCAAGATACTCTCCTGCAATATCAAAATATGATGATCCAATATCATTGGCAACCAACGACATGAGATTGAACATACGCATTTTAACAAATTCATCGTCACA
>CACYDD010000373.1 GCA_902773065.1 uncultured Ruminococcus sp.
AATTTCGGCTACCTTTTCGGGATAGTTCTTGCCGATAGCAATATAATCAAGGAAAAACTGCGGCTTTGCTCCACAACAGATAATATCATTGACACACATGGCTACACAGTCGATACCGATCGTATCATGTTTATCAAGAAGCATGGCAATTTTCAGCTTTGTGCCGACACCATCTGTTCCAGAAACAAGAACAGGGTGGTCAATACCTGTTGTGTCGATCTCAAACAGACCGCCAAAACCGCCGATACCCGAAAGAACACCGTTCGTTACGGTTTTTGCCACATACTCCTTCATCAGTTCAACAGATTTGTAGCCTGCTGTAACATCTACGCCTGCTGCTTTATAGCTGTCACTAAAGCTTTTCATATTCTGACCTCCAAAACGGCAAAGCCGTTATTTTATTTTCTTTGAATATTTATCATCACGGGATGTATCGGAAACATCAAGCGGATAATTACCTGTGAAACAGGCATCGCAAAAGTTAAGTTTACATTCCTTTGCAATTTCAGATAAGCTTTCCGCAGAAAGAAATCCTAAACTGTCCGCTCCGATATATCTGCATATTTCATCAACATCCATTTTTGCACCGATCAGATCTTCCTTCGGTGTTGTATCACTGGTCAGGAAACAAGGATTTTTAAACACCGGTGAGGCAATACGCATATGTACCTCTTTTGCCCCTGCCTGTCTGAGCAGTTCCACAATATGCTTACTTGTGCTGCCTTTCAGGATAGAGTCATCAATAACGATCACCCTTTTTCCTTCGACATTATGAGTAAGTGCGTTCAGCTTAATACGCATGAGATATTCAGAATTTTTCTTCCGGTTATTGAATGCTCTTCCGATATATTTGTTCTTGATCAGTCCTGTTGAATAGCGAATTCCAGATTCCATAGAATAGCCGATAGCGGATTCCACGCCGCAGTCGGGAACACCACAGACAAAATCTGCTTCAACCGGATGCTGACGTGCCAGCAGCATACCTGCCCTCTGTCTTGCCTTTGCAACGGAAACACCGTCAACCACACTGTCGGGACGTGAAAAATATACATACTCAAACAGACACAGTGCCGATTTATCTCCGCAGCCTTCTGTATAGCTGTGCATACCCTCTTCATCTATGACGATCATTTCACCCGGCTGTACATCCCTGATAAATGTTCCCCCCAGACTGTCAAAAACACAGGACTCAGAAGCAAGGACATAGCTTTCGCCTATTTTTCCGACACAAAGCGGACGAATTCCTAACGGGTCACGCACACCGATCAGCTTGCTCGGCGACATCATAACAATAGCATATGCGCCTTTAAGCTGTTTTACAGCTGTCTGCACAGCTTCTTCGATCGTTACTGCATTGATTCTCGCTCTTGCAATAAGATAAGAAATAATTTCGGTATCACCGTTGGATTGAAATATCGCCGCGCCCTGATTCAGATCATCACGCAGAACATGATAATTCGTAAGTGCGCCGTTCATGCAAAGTGCAAGCTGTCCCTTGATATAACGCATGACAAGCGGTGCAAGGTTTTGATGGTCAACTGCTTCTCCCGACGAGTATTTTACATGACCGAGCGCAATCGTGCCGTTACCGAGACGGTTCAGTTCCGCTTCCGGCAAAGCCTCAGGGATCATACCGTGATCTTTATAATAGATCATATTGCCGTCATTATTGACAGCAATTCCTGCACCGACCTGTCCCCTGTGCTGGAGGGCATAAAGCGCGAGATATGTCTCCTCAACAATATCCATATCCTTGTCATTTTTATAAATGCCAAAGACACCACATTCATCGTGTAATTCAGACATAAAATTACTCCTTGATTATTTAATAAGCTCCTGCACCTTCTGCTGAATCGCTTCGTCTTTTTTGGCTACTCCCTCTTTCATGCTTACCTTTTCATCAGCAAGCTTCTGAGCAAGTGCATCATCAGAAAGTGCCAGTATCTGAACCGCAAGGATCGCTGCATTATCTGCCCCGTCGATTGCTACTGTGGCAACCGGAATTCCCTTGGGCATCTGAACCGTTGCAAGAAGTGCATCAAGACCGTCAAGCGTGGAAGATTTGATTGGAATTCCTATCACCGGAACAGTCGTATGCGCTGCCAGAACACCTGCCAGATGTGCCGCTTTTCCTGCTGCTGCAATGATCACACCGAATCCGTTGTTTCGTGCATTTGCAGAAAATTCCGCTGCTGCTTCGGGTGTGCGGTGAGCCGACATGATATGTACCTCAAACGGCACTCCGTAAGAATCAAGTGTTTTGATTGCTCCCGAAACTGTCGGGAAATCGCTGTCGCTGCCCATTATGACAGCTACCTTTTTTTGTTCAGACATAGCTTTTTCTCTCCTTAGATGAATTACATGGAAAAAGTATAAAACTTCCCTTACCATTTTACAGTATATCAGGCAAAAAAGCAAGGCTGATTTTCAATTCATCCTTGCTTTTCGCTAAAATATTATGAAATTTTATACTCTCGGTGCATTCTGCTGGAGAGCCTGTCTTGCTCTTTCTCTGAGCTCAGCCTGCGGGTCAGCCGGAACTTGCGGCTGAACATTCTGAACCGGTGTCTGCATATTCGGAATATTCACTGCATTTTCTGCTTTCGGGGTCTTATCAATTTCACCGTCAACAACAAGTTCTTTGAGAGAAGTTGCTAGACCTGCCATAGACTGAATCTCTGACGGAATAATGATTTTGGTTGCTCTGCCGTCTGCTACCTTTGTAAATGTTTCAAGACTCTTAAGCGCAATAACCCTGTCTGTCGGAGAAGCTTCATTCAACATTTTCAAACTGTCTGCATACGCTTTCTGAACAGCAAGAATTGCCTCTGCTTCACCCTGTGCCTCACGGATCTTTGTTTCCCTGATCGCATCTGCACGGAGGATCGCCGCTTCTTTGTGACCTTCTGCAACAAGGATCTGACTTGTCTTTTCACCTTCGGCGTCAAGAATTCTCGCACGGCGTTCACGCTCTGCCTTCATCTGCTTCTCCATGGCAATCTGGATCTCACGGGGCGGAAGAATATTTTTAAGCTCAACACGCTTAACCTTAATCCCCCACGGATCTGTTGCTTCATCCAGTATTTCACGGATTCTGGCATTGATATTGTCACGGGATGTCAGTGTGCTGTCCAGTTCCAGTTCACCGATGATATTACGCAGTGTAGTAGCACAAAGCGTTTCAATCGCCATGATCGGACTCTCTACACCATAAGTGTAAAGTCTCGGATCAGTGATCTGATAATATACAACTGTATCGATCTTCATTGATACATTATCTCTGGTAATAACCGACTGCGGATCAAAATCCACAACCTGCTCTTTCAAAGATACCTTTCTTGCAATTCGATCCATGAAAGGAACTTTGACATGGATACCGTTGCCCCAGATACTGTAGAACGTGCCAAAACGCTCAATCACATAAGCGTTTGACTGCGGTACAACATTGATATTCGTAACAATGACCAGCAAAACAATAATTCCTATCACGATAAGAGCAATAATTCCCGGGTCCATAATACATACCTCATTTCTTAAAATTAATCATCATACAGGCGTTACGATCAGTTTCACTCCTTCGATCCGTTCCACACGAACAGGAGACCCGACCTCGGGTACTTTGAAATCGGGCATCATTGCCGACCAGTCAGCACCTGAAACGCTTACCCTGAAAACTCCTGTTGACTGGTCTACAATCTTTGTAACAAGTCCTGTTTTTCCGATATTCATATCGGCATTCAAAGGAGTATTTTCAATTCCCTTTGTCAGTTTTCGCACAAAAGGTCTCGTAAGTACAAGTGTCAAGAAAGTAACGGCAAAGAATACGATTACTTGAATCCAAGTTTCAGCACCGCATAGATCTGCAATAAGTGCCGCTATTCCGCCGATTGCCGCCCAGATGGATACAAGCTGTACCTGAGTGGCAATTTCAAAAGCACAAGCAACAACGATAACCGCCAACCAAACACCTAACATAATACTCACACCTCCATTCGACGATATACATATCGTACGACATAATATTAGCATATTTTATTTTAAAAATCAATATCAGCAAATCTGAATTTACAAATTCCTAATAATTCCGAAATAAATTTATAAAAAATTACTTTTTCCGACGTTTTGCCGTATTTTGTTTGCTGCGTTGTTTTTCTGCTTTTTGTATACTGTCGTATTTTTCAAATGAAATACCGAATTTCTTTTCGGCATCTGTGAGTTTATGCCGGCTCTTTCCCTTTTGCGGCTTTTTACTCTTATTCTGAAAAGCTTTGTCATTTTTGTTCCTCGGCTTTATCAGACATTTTTTTTCAAAACCAATCAGATCTGTCCTGTGTGCCTGCTCCAGTGCTTCATGCACAAGGTCGTAATTTTTCGGATTTTTATACTGTATCAGTGCCCTCTGCATTGCCTTTCCGTGCGGATTATGCTCAACAAATACCGGCTTCATGGTTCTCGGGTCAACACCTGTATAATACATACAAGTGGAGATGGTAGAAGGTGTCGGGTAAAAATCCTGCACCTGCTCGGGACTGAGATGATTATCCCGTAAATATTCCGCAAGGTCAATCGCTTCTTTTAGCGTTGAACCAGGGTGCGATGACATCAGATACGGCACAAGATACTGCGGCTTTCCAAGTTTTTTATTGATAGCGGCATATTTTTTGCAGAAGGCGCGGTACACACTGTTTTCGGGCTTGCCAAGTGTTCTGAGAACCGTATCGGAAATATGCTCGGGTGCTACTTTCAGCTGACCGCTGATATGATGTTCGCACATTTCCCTGAAAAATGTTTCGTCAGGGTCTGCCATGATATAATCAAACCGGATTCCCGAACGAATAAATACTTTTTTCACTCCCGGCAATGCCCTGAGTTTTCTGAGCAGTTCCAGATAATCACTGTGGTCAACCTGCAAATTCGGACACGGTTTCGGGAAAAGGCACTGGCGATTGGTACAGACTCCTTTCGTAAGCTGTTTTTGACAGGCAGGCTTTCTGAAATTGGCAGTAGGACCTCCAACATCATGAATATATCCTTTGAAATCAGGGGCTTTGATTATTATTTCTGCTTCGGCAAGAATTGATTCATGACTTCTTACTTGTATGATCCTACCCTGATGAAATGTCAATGCACAAAAGTTACAGCCGCCGTAACAGCCGCGGTTGCTAATGAGGCTGAATTTTACTTCCTTGATCGCATCAATACCGCCCTGACCTTCATAACAAGGGTGATAATTTCTCATATACGACAGTGCATAGATCCTGTCCATCTCCTCTGTAGTAAGCGGCGGTGACATCGGATTCTGTACGACATAGATATTGTTCGGGTATGGCTCGACAAGGCATTTTCCTGAAAAAGCATCCGTGTTGCAGTATTGTGTATAAAAGCTTCTTGCGTAATTCAATTTATCCTCACAAAGCTCTGTATAGCTTGGCAGAGTAATATAATCATAGAAATTTTCAAGGCTTTTTGTTTTGAAAACCGTACCTTTGATAAAAGTGATTTCCTCAACAGGAATACCGCTGTTCAGTGCATCAGCGATTTCGACGATCGATTTTTCTCCCATTCCGTAAGAAATGATATCCGCCTGAGAATCCAGCAGCACAGAGCGTTTCAGACAGTCATCCCAGTAATCGTAATGTGCCATTCTGCGAAGACTTGCTTCAATACCGCCGATAATGATCGGTTTATTTTTATAGGTTCTGCGTATGAGGTTTCCGTAAACGACTGTTGCGTGGTCGGGGCGTTTTCCCATCACACCGCCGGGAGTAAAAAAATCCCTGGAACGCCGTTTTTTTGATACAGAATAATGATTGACCATAGAATCCATATTCCCTGCACAGACAAGAAAACCAAGTCGCGGTTCACCGAAAACATTGATACTGTTTTCATCTTTCCAGTCGGGCTGGGCAATCATACCGACCCTGTAGCCCTCTGCTTCCAGCACACGGCTGATAATGGCAGGACCGAAGGAAGGATGATCCACATAGGCATCCCCTATCACAAAGGTGAAATCAACCTGATCCCACCCGCGTTTTTCCATATCCTCACGGCATATCGGCAGAAAATCTTTCATAGCAATTTCTCCATTATGATTTATTCAGAAGTTTCTCTTCCCATTCCTTCTCCCTGAATCCTGTCAGCACAGTTGTGCCATCAATGAGAAGCGGTCTTTTTACAAGCATTCCGTCTGTTGCAAGAAGACGCAGCATTTCTTCCTCCGTCATCTCAGGGAGCTTGTCTTTCAGCTGCATTTCACGGTAAAGCATACCGCTTGTATTAAAGAATTTTTTGATTGGCATACCACCGATTTTTAACCATTCCGCCAATTCCTCATAAGTTGGATTTTCGTCCTTGATATCTCTTTCGATATATTCCAGTTCATGCTCATCAAGCCACTTTTTTGCTTTTTTACAAGTGGTACATTTCGGATAATAAATGAATAACATTTTCAATTCCTCCTTCAAATCATATATAAAATGATTATACCATATTTTTTAACTGCTGAAAACTATTTTTCAAAATTTATTAAGGCATCTGCATAAATTCAATCATGTATAATTTTTCCAAAAAGTGTAACCTATTTTTGGAATTAACGTATTATGTAATGTAACCACTTCCAAAGAGCAAAACAAAAAAGCTTGGCGGGAGGTAATTTTAAGGAGGAAACGATTATGTGTAACAATGGATTTGGCAACAACAACTGCAGCTGGGTAATTTTCCTTATCATCATCCTTTGCTGCTGCTGCGGCAACAACAATAACAACGACAACTGCGGCTGCGGCTGCTAAGTGCACCACGTGCACAGGGAGTTCGCGTATCCGTTCCCTGCGGTCACTGCTTTATTGATATAGCAGAGTTTGTGCCGCGGCATCCGGCGGCATAACACAGCCGACGTGCTTATGCACTTCCCGACTGGTAAAAAATTAGTTCTAGAACCTATTTTTACCAAACCGCCTGTTATTTCATAGATAAAGAAGAAATTGCAGGGGACTGTTTCAGATACCATATTCCCTCTCATTTGTAAACTGAGAAAAACAGCCTTTCGTACCTTAAATCACGGTACGAAAGACTGTTTTTTTATTACCTTCTGCCTTGTCCTGACTCCACATTCAAACAGGTTCTTTTCCGTTTTCGATATCTGTGAGAAGGTCAACTCTGCGCTGGTGACGGCCGCCTTCAAATTCGGTGGACAGGAAAATATCTACCATTTCAAAAGCGGATTCCTGTGTTACCTGTCCCTGTCCCATGCAGATGACATTCGCATTGTTGTGGCGGCGTGTCATTTCCGCAAGGTAGTTATTCGTACACACTGCCGCACGAACACCCTTTACTTTATTAGCTGCCATAGAAACACCAAGTCCTGTGGTACAGCAAATGATACCAAAATCACATTCTCCTTTTGAAACAGCTGTCGCCGCAAGATAGGCATATTTCGGATAATCGACCGACTCTTTTGAAAAGCAGCCGAAATCAGTGTACTCTACTCCCTTTTCTTCAAGGTGCTTTGCAATGGCTTCTTTCAGCTCATATGCTCCATGGTCTGCTCCGAGTGCAATTTTCATTTTTCTTCCCCTTTTTTGTTATTGTTTTTGGCAAGCCTTGCTTTCAGTTCACGCTCCGCCTGCGGTAATCTCAGATAGACAGGCATCAGCTGTGCGGAGGTGCAGAGTCTGTTTTCAGCAGCCATTTTTTCTGCAGCAACCGCTGTTCCGTAAGCGTGCTGAAATCTGATATTCACCGGTGTCAAAATGACATTCGGAAGACAGTCTGTAAATTTATTGCTGCACAACTCCGCTCCGTCACCTGTAAGGTATACTGTTTCGCTATATTGTGAAAGCTCATCCGCAAGCTCGTCAATACTTAATGCTCTGTCCTCGGTAAGACGTTCTGTTTTACCACCGTTCAGCCGGAACAGCGCATTATATACCTGATTGCACCTTGCATCCATCACCGAACAAACAATACCATCAGAATACGGCATACTGTATGCCATTGCTTCCAGTGTTGAAACCTGAGCGCAGGGTTTGTCAAGCGGCATTGCCATGCCTTTGACAGAAGCAACACCAATTCGTACTCCCGTAAACGAACCCGGTCCTGCATTGACAGCAAATACATCAATATCCTTGATATCCGTTCCAGATGAAGAAAGCAGTGCCGAAACAATCGGCATTAAAGTCTGGCTGTGCGTGGTTTTAATGTTGAGATAAAACTCACCCAGCAGTTTTCCGTCACTAAGCAAAGCGGCAGAAACAGGAGAGGCGGAAGTATCGATTGCTAAAATTTTCATATCTCCTTTGCCCCCTCCACTGTAATCTCACGTTCATTTTCTGATAAATGCTTAATGGTAATGTTGATTCGGTTTTCGGGCAAAAAATCGACAATGTTTTCGCTCCATTCAATTACCATCACACCATTATCCATATAATCAAAAAAACCTGTTGTATATAAATCATCCCACGAGGTCACTCTGTACATATCAAAATGATAAACAGGATATTTTCCGCTGTATTCATGCACCAGAGCAAATGTCGGACTCGATACACCGTCATCAACTCCCAGCCCTCTTGCAAGACCGCGGGTAAATGCGGTTTTTCCTGCACCAAGATCACCAAACATAGCGATCATTTCTGTACCCTCAAGCGTTTTGGCAATTTGTTCGGCAAGACTTTCGGTCTCCTCGGGAGATTTTGTGATAAACTTCTGCAAATGTGATTCCTCTTTTCCTTAGAAAAGTCCTGTGATCTTTCCGTCAGAATCTACATCAATTCTTTCAGCGGCAGGCACTTTCGGAAGTCCCGGCATTGTCATGATATCGCCTGTATATACGACAATAAAGCCTGCTCCGTTTGAAAGCCGCAGATCTCTGACAGTGATATTGAATCCCTCCGGTTTACCAAGAAGTGACGGGTCATCAGAAAGAGAATACTGTGTTTTTGCAATACAAACCGGAAGTGTTGCAGTATCCAGTTTCTCAATATCTGCCAACGCTTTCAGTGCCTGTGTGGTATAAGTAACGCCGTCCGCACCATATATGTTCTTTGCAACAGCTTCTATTTTTTCTTTGACAGAAGCATTATCGGGATAGGTCATTCTGAATTCGGACGGCTTTTCTACAGCCGCCGCCACCTTTTCTGCCAGTTCAATACCGCCTTTGCTTCCCTTTGCGAATATTTCCGCCATTGCAAAATCAGCACCAAGCTCTGTGCAGTAGTCCTCAATGAATTTCAGTTCAGCTTCACTGTCAGTCAGAAATCTGTTGATCGCAACAACAGTCGGAATACCGAATTTCTGCATATTGCTGATGTGTACGCCAAGGTTGACAATTCCTTTTTTGAGTGCCTCCGGATTTTCCTCTGACAGCTCTGCTTTCGGAACGCCGCCGTTGTATTTCAATGCTCTTACCGTTGCAACGATTACTACCGCTGACGGACGGAGTCCCGATTTACGGCATTTGATATCAAAAAATTTCTCTGCACCGAGATCAGAACCGAAGCCTGCCTCCGTTACACAGTAATCTGCCAGCTTCAATCCAAGTTTTGTGGCTCTTACGGAGTTACAGCCATGTGCAATATTGGCAAAAGGACCGCCATGCATAATAGCAGGTGTACCCTCCAGTGTCTGAACCAGATTCGGCTTTGCTGCATCTTTGAGCAGTGCCGCCATCGCACCGTTTGCTTTCAGATCTTTCGCATAGATCGGCTGATTGTCAGTAGAATAAGCAACAAGAATATTGCCGAGTCTTTCCTTCAAATCATTCAAGTCAGAAGCAAGACAAAGAATTGCCATAACCTCACTGGCAACGGTAATAATAAATCCGTCCTCACGTGGTACACCGTTAACTCTGCCGCCGAGACCTGCCACGAT